>JAPOWL010000489.1 GCA_026707615.1 Acidobacteriota bacterium
CGTCCAGTCGTTCGCGCAGTTCGAGCTTGGCATCGGCAAAGTCGACGGCGTCCACTGTGTGACGGTGTGACGGCGCGACGGCGTCCACTGTGTGACGGTGTGACGGCGCGACGGCGTCAACGATGTGCCGGCCTGTCGTCGTCAATGGCATGACGGCCGTACGTCAGCGCATCACGTCGTCAGCGTTCACTGCCCCCCTGCGGCCGGCGCCTCCGGCAGCGCAAAGGCGAAGATCGCGTTCGTCCGGTCGCCGCCCACCGGCACGGCCAGGTACTGCCTCCCGCCCGCCTCGTACGTGATGGGGAAGCCCGACGCCGAGCCGGGCAGCCGCGTGTGGAACAGGACCTCGCCCGTTGCCGCGTCGTGGACGTTGACGTTGCGGGCCGTGTCGCCGCTCACCACGAGGCCGCCAGCCGTGGTCAGGGCCGCCGCCCCGGGGCGGGTCAGCATCGAGTGCCGCCACAGGATGCGGCCCGTCCCGATCTCCATCGCGATGAGGAAGCCGCGGTAGGGATCGGCGTCGGGGTGGACGACGCTGCCGCGCGACAGCCAGCCGGTGTTCGTGTAGTAGGGAGCGCCGGGTTCGTTGTCGACCTCGGTGAACGCGCCGCTGACGCAGGTCGGATGGATCGGGATGTAGAGCGCCTGCGTCTCGGGATGGTAGGCCGAGGCGCGCCAGTTCCGGATGCCGAGGAAGTCGGGGCAGAACTCGATCAGCTCGTCCTCGATCGGAAATGTCTCGGGCCGGAAGGTGACCTCGCCGGTCTGCGGGTCGACGTCGAGGACGTCCTGGTAGCCGAGGTCGTGCGCGGCGACGAAGGCGCCGGTGTCGCGGTCGAGCTCCCACAGGATGCCGAGCTTGCCCATCTTGAAGAGCGAGCGTCGGCCGTCGTGGTCGATGAGGACGCTCTCGAACACGTCGTCGAGGTCGTGCGTCTCCGCCGGCGTGAACTGGTAGTACCAGGAGAGCTCGCCCGTGTCCGCGTCGATGGCCAGCACGCTGTTGCTGTAGAGCGCGTCGCCGTCCGTGCCGCGCTGCAGGCTGGCCCACGGCTTGGCCTGCGAGGTCGACCAGAAGGTGAGGTTGCTGCCCGGGTCGAAGCTGCCCGGAATCCAGGCGTCGGCGCCGGCGCGGTACAGCAGCGGCAGGTCGCCCCACGTGTCGCCGCCCGGGTCGCCGGGCCGCGCGATGGTCGACGTCCGCCACAGCTCCTCTCCGGTCTCGGCGTCGTGGGCCGAGATGAAGCAGACGTCCTCCTTGAAGCGCTCGCACCCGGTCATGCCGGCCACGACCTTCCCGTTGGCGATGATGGGGCCGCTCGTGTAGCGGTAGCCGAGGGCGTTGTCCGCCACCTCGTGGTCCCACGCCACCTCGCCCGTCCGGGCGTCGAGGGCGACGATGTGCGCGTCGGCCGCGTTCAGGTAGACCTTGTCGCCGTAGATGGCGATCGACCGGCTGCGCGGGCGCAGCACCGTGTCGACCATGTCGCTCAGGTCGCGCTCGTACTGCCAGAGGCGGTCGCCGGTGACCGCGTCGACCGCCTGCACGACGTTGGCCGCCCCGGCGAGGTACATCACGCCGTCGTAGACGAGCGGCGTCGGCTGGTTGACGCCCGCCGTCATCGACCACGCCCACGCGAGCTGCAGCCGGTGGGCGTTCTCGCGGTCGATCTGGTCCAGCGGGCTGTAGCCCCACCCGTCGAGGGTGCGCCGCCAGTTGAGCCAGTCGGCCGGGTCCGGGTCCTGGAGCATCGCGTCGGTGACGGGCGTGAAGTCGCGATCCTGGGCCGCGCCCGGCGCGGCCGCGAGGAGGGCGACGATCGAGACGAACGCGGCGACGATACGGCCTCCGCGAGAGAAACTCACACGCATGGTGCCTCCTTCGGGCTCCGGTCCCGCAAGCGCCGGGGTCGCGACGCGGCCGCCGCCCCGACCACTATAGGGGCGGCGCCCGGGACGGTCCAGAGATCAGCCGCGCCAGGTGAGGCCCGTGGAGGGCGATCCCGATGCCTGCGCGGTGCATCCCGACGACCGGATCGAGTGCGACGGCTACGAGCGGCCCTGCCGCCGGACGATGGCGCCGGACCGCGTGCGCGGGAGAGGAGCGGCGGACCTGCGGCAGTCGCCAACGTGAATGAGCGCCTCAGCCATGAACCCAGCGGTTTGCGCAACCTGACGCACACGACTCGCACGGCCGCTCTCCGGTATTCTGAGTGGGACACGTCGCGGCACCCCCGTCCGGTCCCCCGGCCGAGCAGCCCGAGCGTCCGACGCCTCATGCCGACCCTGCGACCCCTGTGTACCGATGGCCCGGCAAGCAGCCGGGGCGTCCGACACCTCATGCCGACACGACGACCGATACGACCGATGGCCCTCATCGCGTGCCTTCTCCTGGCGCCGGCAACGGTTCGCGCCCAGGCGGAAGGGCGCGCGGCGGATGCGGCTGACGAGCGAACGACCGCCCGCTGGTCCAACGCGACGGAGCTCAGCGCCGTCCGCACCGGCGGCAACTCCGAGACCCAGACGTTCGGGTTCCGCAACACCCTCCGCCGCAACTGGACGTCGGTGCGCATGCTCGCCCGGGTCGAGGGGGTGCGCGCGCGGACCTCGGGCGAGCGGATCCTCCAGGTGGCGCCGGGGCTCCGCTTCCGCCCCGGAGAGCGGCCGGACGCCTTCGAGACGGACGTCGCGCGGCGAGCCGGCACGTCGGGCGCGGGGCAGTACTTCGCCGGGGGCCGCATCCAGTGGCGGGTCAGCGAGCGCTTCTTCTGGAACGCGGGGACGAGTTGGGACCGCAACGACGAAGCCGGCATCCGCAACCGCTACGTCACGTTCGGAGGCGTGGGCAACACCTGGGCCGACGGCGAGACGGTGTCGCTGTCGAGCAGCTACGGCATCAGCTTCACGGCCCGCGAGGATGCGGAGCCCGACCCGGCGCGCGACGACCGCTTCGGCGGCATCCGCGCCGGCAGCGACTACCACCATCGCATCGGCGACGCGGTCGAGCTCGACAACGAGGCGGCGCTGAACGTCAACCTGCTGTCGATGTCGGACTACTCGCTCGCGCTGACCAGTGCGGTCGGCGTCGCGATGAGCGAGCATCTCTCGCTGCGGGTCAGCGTGCAGCACCTCTACGAGCACATGCCCGCGCTCGAGGATGCCGGCGTCGTCGCGCGTGTCGTGCTCGTCGATCCCGACGGCGTGGCGGGCAGCGGAGACGAGCTGTTCGAGACGGTGGCGACCGGAGGCGCCGGCATCGACTTCGGGACGGGCCGGTTTCGCAAGCGGGGGCTCGACGTCGTCTTTCGAACCGCCCTCGTGATCAACTTCTGACCGGCAGGAGCGGGAGGCGCCTACCAGCCGGAGCGCGGATAGCGGAGCCGGTCCACCGTCGTCCCGCTCCCGCCGTCGCCCGGCGGCGAGAACTCGACCCAGCCGGACCCGTAGCGCCACTCGCCGCCCTCGCCCACGCTCTCCGGCTCGCCGAGCAGCTCGCGGACCTCGGACGGGGTCGTGATTCCCCACTCGATGAAGTCCCAGCGGGCGAGCGACTGCCAGGTGTAGCGCGGGGGCGAGGTGTCCGTCAGTTGCGCGATGGCGCGCTCCACCGCGCCGCGCGCCGCGTACTCCGGGGGCTCGGACGCGAGGCGGTCGCGGAGGGGCGAGACCGCGGCGGTGACGCCGGACTCGGCCGCCGCATCCGCGACCTCGCGATGCACGTAGGGGTCGGCGTCGTCGAGCCGCGCGAGCAGCGCGGTCCGGGCGGCCGGGTCGCCGGCGGCGCGAGCCGCGAGCCGGTCGATGGCGCGCGAGCGGAGCGCCGGCAGCGCGTCGTGCGAGGCGCGGATCAGGCCGGCGGTTCCGCAGGCGTTCTCCGCAACGTCGACGACCGCGTCGAGGTAGACCTTGCCTTCCAGGATGGGGCGCCACACCTGCGCGCGCCCCGGAGCCGGCTGCCCCTCGCCCTGCAGC
>JAPOWL010000518.1 GCA_026707615.1 Acidobacteriota bacterium
CGCGCCTTGGTGATCGACACCCCCGGCAGGGTCGTCGGCATGTAGAGCAGGTCGCCTTCCCACAGCGGCGGCATGAACTCGGAGCCCAATCGGGAGTAGGGCACCGCGGTCGCGGACGCCGCGGCCACGGTCAGCGCCACCACCGCCCAGCGCCAGGCCAGCACGCGGCGCAGCACGGGACGGTAGAGGGCCGTCAGCAGCCAGGTGAACGGGTTGGCGTGGGGCGGCAGGATGCGGCCGCGCAGCCAGTAGCCGACCAGCACCGGCACCAGGGTGATCGAGAGCAGGGCCGAGGCGGCCATGGCGTAGGTCTTGGTGAACGCGAGGGGCTTGAAGAGGCGGCCCTCCTGCGCCTCCAGCGTGAAGATCGGCGCGAAGGAGACGGTGATCACGAGCAGGGCGAAGAACAGCGTGGGACCGACCTCGGTGGCGGCGCGGCTGACGATCCGCCAGTGCGGCAGGCGGCCCCGGTCGCGCTCCAGGTGCCGGTGCGCGTTCTCGACCATCACGATCGCCGCGTCGACCATCGCCCCGATGGCGATCGCGATGCCCCCCAGCGACATGATGTTGGCGTTGATGCCCTGCAGGTACATCACGAGGACGGCCACGAGGATGGCCAGCGGGAGGGTCAGCACCGCCACCAGGGCGGAGCGCACGTGCAGCAGGAAGACGGCGCACACGAGAGCGACGATCGCCATCTCCTCGAGGAGCTTCCGTCCCAGCGTGTCGATCGAGCGTTCGATGAGCCCCGTCCGGTCGTAGACGGGGACGACCTCCACGCCCTCCGGGAGTCCCGACCGGAGCTCCGCCAGGCGCGCCTTGACCCGTGCGACCACGTCGTAGGCGTTCGCGCCGTAGCGCACGACGACGATGCCGCCCACTACCTCGCCCTCGCCGTCGAGCTCGGCCAGCCCGCGGCGGATGTCCGGGCCTATCTGCACCGTCGCGACGTCCTGGACCGAGATCGGCGTGCCGGACTCGTCCACGCCCAGCGCCACCCGCTTCACGTCGTCGATCCCCTGGATGTAGCCCTCGCCGCGCACCATGAACTCGGCCTCGGACATCTCCAGCACGCGGCCCCCGACGTCGTTGTTGCTCCGCCGGACGGCGCTCCGGATGCGCGCGAGCGGGACGCCGTAGGCGCGCAGGCGGTTCGGGTCGACGGTGATCTGGTACTGCTTGACGAAGCCGCCGATGCTCGCGACCTCCGAGACCCCCGGCACCGCGGTCAGCTCGTACTTCAGGAACCAGTCCTGCAGCGAGCGCAGCTCGGCGAGGTCGACGTCGTCGGACCGCAGCGCGTACATGTACGCCCAACCGACGCCGGTGGCGTCCGGGCCGAGGGTCGGCGTCACGCCCGCGGGCAGGCGTCCGCCGACGTAGTTGAGGTACTCGAGGACGCGGCTGCGCGCCCAGTAGAGATCCGTGCCGTCCTCGAAGATGACGTAGACGAAGGAGAAGCCGAAGAACGAGTAGCCGCGGACCACGGTGGCGGAGGGCACGGCCAGCATCTGGGTGGTGATGGGGTAGGTGACCTGGTCCTCGACCACCTGGGGGGCCTGCCCGGGGTAGTCGGTGAAGATGATGACCTGCACGTCCGACAGGTCCGGCAGTGCGTCGAGGGGGGTGGCCCGCAACGCGTAGATCCCGCCGAAAGCAACGAGCACGGCCCCGAGCACGACGAAGAAGCGGTTGCCGATCGACCACTCGATGACCCTGGCGAGCATCGGTCTGCTCCCGGCTCCCCGTCAGCGGCGGCGGCCGGCCGCCGCCGGGACGTCGGCGGCTCCGCCCGGCGGCGCCGCCCCGTCCTCCGGGTCGTGCCGGTGACCGGGCTGCATGCTCCACGAGGCTTGCGGGCCGGAGCGTGGCGGCGGGTGCTCCTCGCCGTGCCGGTGCTCCGCCGGGGCAGCCCTGTCCGTGCCCGAGTCGAGGTTGCGGATGGCCGCCGTGAGGTTGCTCTCGGAGTCGATGAGGAACTGCGCCGACAGGACGATCCTGTCGCCGTCGTCGATCCCGTCGAGCACTTCCCACACGCCGTCGCCGTAGCGGCCGAGGGTGACGGCGGCGACCTGGAACGTTCCCGGCGACCGCTCGAGGACGACCAGGTCGCGGGTTCCGCCGCGGATCACGGCCTCCTCCGGCACCGCGAGCGCGTTGCGGGCTACCGGGACGTCGAACGTCACGTTGGCGTACATGCCCGCGCGCAGGGTGAGGTCGGGATTCTCGAGCTCGATCGACACGGTCATCGTGCGCGTCCGCTCGTCGAAGTGCGGGTACAGGTAGCGGACGAACCCGGTGTAGGGGCGTCCGGGCAGGTAGGGGAGCTCCACGCGCGCCCGCTGGCCGACGCGCATCGCCTCCACCTGGTGCTCGAAGACCTCGACGTCCGCCCAGATGGTCGTCAGGTCGGCCATCTTGTAGAGGTTCATGCCGGCCTCGACGTACATCCCGTCGAGCGCCTGGTCCATCTTCTCGACGACGACGCCGGTCACCGGGGAGAGGACCGACAGCGTCCGGCGCGGCGTCCGCTCCCGCTCCAGGGTCGCGATCTGCTCGTCCGTGATGTCCCAGTAGCCCAGCCGGGTTCGGCTCGACGCGACGAGCGAGCGCGCCCGCTCGGCGATCGCGGGGTACTCCGACGTCTCGAGGCGCGCCGCGTAGTCGACCGCCTGCAGGTACTCCATCTGGGTGGTGACGAGCTGCGGGCTGTAGATGTCGAACAGGACCTGTCCTTCCTCCACCGTCTCGCCGAGGTAGTTGACGGCCACGTTCTCGATCCAGCCGTCGTACTTCGTGTTGATCCACGCGATCTGCCGGTCGTTGTGGGCCAGCGTGCCCACGGTGCGGATGGACTGGGCGATGTCGCGCCGCACGGCGGGCTGGCTGCGCACGCCGATGCTCTGCGTGAAGCCGGGGTCGACCCGCACGGTGCCCGGCGGCAGCGGATCCGCGCCGTCCGCGTACACGGGGACGAGGTCCATGCCCATCGGCGAGCGGCCCGGGCGGTCGGACGTGAACGTCGGGTCCATCGGCGCACGCCAGTAGAGGATCTCGCGGTCGTCACGGGAGGCCGCTGCGGCCATCGGCGCGGCGGCCACGGACGGAGCGGCCTCGCGGAACGCCGGCGAGAGCCGGGACGGCCACGCCCAGCCGGCGGGGTTGACGGCTGCCAGGGCAGCGGCCGCGATGCCGAGCGCGAAGCCGACGGCGCCGACTGCGAGCGCGCGGGTCATGGCGTCCTCCCGGCCCTCGGGACGCGCGTGCCGATCGCGCGTTCGAGGGCGGTGAGAGCGATGAGGAGATCGGAGAGGTAGCGCGCCCGCATCGAGCGGACGTCGATCCGTGTCCGCTCGCCGTCGAGCAGCTCGAGCACGCCGAGCTGGCCGGTCTCGTACGCCGTCTCGGTGGCGCGCAGCGCCTCGTCGGTCTGCGGCAGGAGGACGGTGTCGAGCAGATCGATCTGGCGGTCCAGCGTCTCGAGGCGCACCAGCGCGTCCTGCACCTCCATCTCCATGGTGTTGCGAGCCGCCGCCCGGTCCCGCGAGTGGGCGCGCAGCTCGTCCCGCGCCTGCTCGATGCCGGCGCGGTTCTTCGATCCCCAGAGCGGCAGCGAGACCCCCACCGAGACCGTCACCGCGTTCCTGCCGTCGTCCGCCGTTTGCGGGAGCGCGGCCAGGTCGCTCCGGCGGCCCACGTTGGTCACGCCCACACTGGCGGTGAACCCCGGCCGGGCGGCCAGCCGCGCCAGTTCGAGGGACCTCTCGCTGCCCTCGATGAGCGTGGCGGCGGCCCGCAACTCGTGGCGGCTGCGCTCGCCCAGGCGGTAGAGCTCCTCGCGCTCGGCCTCGACGGCGGGCCGCACCAGGGGTGGGACGGGCGGTACGGATTGCTCGGGCGGGCGATCGAGCGCCGTGTTGAGTTGTGCGGCGAGCGCCGCGCGCTGGCGCTCGAGCAGGTAGCGGCGGTCG
>JAPOWL010000187.1 GCA_026707615.1 Acidobacteriota bacterium
GGCGAACACACCCGTCCGGCACCGGCCGGCCGCGGCCGGGCTGCCGGCCACCGCCGATTCCCCCCGAGGGCGACCCGCGCTGCGAGCTGGTGTTCATCGACGACGACCGTCATCATCCTCTGAATCCACCTCTACGGAAGGCGGGCGCTGGCGCCGGGCACCGTCAGCACCAGTCGCACCACGTCCGCCTGCCGGGAGACCCCCTGCTTGGCGAAGATCTGCTTCAGATGCCAGCGGATCGTGCCTTCTCGCCGGCCCGTGGCGACGGCAATCTCGCGGAGGGTGTAGCCGGCGGCCAGCATCGCCGCCACGGAGCTCTCGGACGGCGTCAGACCCAGCGCCGACGCCACGGCGTCCGCGTCGATTCGCGGCTTGCGCGCCAGATCGCGGATCAACACGACGGCGGCGACACGCCGCATGCGACGGCCCTTCAGGCGACCGCCCACCGGCGTGACGTGCAACACGAGCCGAGGTGACGCGAACGGTCGTCCGAGAAGCATCGACCCCGCGGCACCCTGCCCGACGGGCGGCACGGCACGCACCAGAAGCTGCTGCAGCCTCGCGTCATCGGCAGGCTCGGCGGCGTGGAGGCCGCCGTCCCGGTCCGACACCGGGACGCCCCGCCGCAGCAGCTCGACGGCGCGGTCGTTGGCGGCGACGATCCTCCCCCGCCCGTCCAGTTGGATGACGCCCGTGCCCGTGACGTCCAGTAGCCCGGCGAGCGATTCCCCCAGCACCCGGGTCTCGATCAGCGCGTGCCGGAACAGCACGCACTGTCGCACGTGAGGCAGCAGCCGCTCGATCGTCCGGATCCGATCGTCGCTCCAACCGCCCGCGTCGACGGGATCGCCGGTCGCCCAGATCACGCGGGTTCCGCCGGGTCCGTCCAGCCGCACCTGCAGGCCGTCCTGGGAGTCGGACCGCGGCAGCGCCTCGTTGTACGTCGCCGACGTCCTTCTCTCCGCCTCGGTGTAGAGGTCCCGTACGGGAACCAGCAGACTGTCGGGGAGTTGCCTCAGGCGCGGGACACGTTCGTCGCGGTGCCAGTAGTCGTTCAGGTAGATCTGCTCGAGATCCTCACGGCGGTGCCCGTGGGTGCAGACCTCGTAGAGGTAGACCTCCGCGCCGTGCGGCGGACGCCCGCCAGCGAACACGATGGCATTGCTCTTGACGCCGCAGAGGGCATCGATGAGGGCGGCCGCGGCAGGCCAACCGATCGCGTCGAACGAAACCTCGTGCAGCGCCCCGAGGACGCGGTCGAATGGGTCCTCTCGATTCATGCCTGGGAGGAGTCTAGTTCCGCGGCGGGAGCACCGCCGCCCCTCAAATTGGGGGGGGCACCATGGGTGGGGCCTCCAGGCTCCGCTACAGCAGCTTCAGCCCCGGGACGTCGCCGAAGTCCTTCGGGTTCAGCGTCCAGAGCGCGGCTTCATGAACGAGGGCGCAGGCGGCGATGGCGAGATCGAGGTCGCGGCCGCGGGCGCGCGGCAACCCCGCGTACAGCGTGGCGGCCCGGTCCGCGGCCCGGGCGTCGAACGGAACGGCGGCGTCGCGCGGGAAGAGCTCTTCCTGCGTGCGGCGCTCGCTCACCGAGCGCGGGCCCCGCAGCCATTCGTACAGGACGACAGTGGAGAGCTTCGGCCGATGGCCGGCGTCGACCAGTTGACGCAGGCGGGCGAACGACTCGCGGGGCCCGGTCAACGCCCCGATGAGCGCCGAGGTGTCAAGATGAACGGTCATGCGCGGAGCGGCGCAGGGACGACTCGCGGCGAGAGGTTCGGATGTCGCGCAGCTCGGCCTCGACGTTCTCCCGGGACCGGGTGACCGGCTCGTCGCTCAGGCGGTCGAGCACCTCCAGCATCCGGAGCCGCTCGACCTCGCTCAGTCGGTCCGTGCGCGCGTCGTAGTCGGCCACCGCGTCGCGGACGACGTGGCTCTGCGGTTTCCCGAGACGCTCCGCCGTCCGGCGGATGCGGCCCACCGTCGCTTCGTCGAGGGAGTAGGTGACCCGGACCATAACGATGCAATACTACCATACACGGGCCGGCAGCTCATCCGAGTCGAACCTCCACGCCGTCAGGCTCGCCGCGGCCCGGCATCCCGACGCGCGTCCGCGAGCTGGCGACGGTCACCTTCAGCGCCCCGCCGCAAGGCGCCTCACGCGTTCTGCCGCTCCTGGATCGCCCGGGCGATCGCCGTGTTGGAGCGGCTGAGCGCCTTCTGGGCGCTGCTGATTGCTTCCAGCGCTCGGTCGATGGCTGTGTTCGACTCCGTGATCGCCTCGACCGCGTCGCGCGTCACCCGGAACGACCGGCAGCCGGAGAACGCGGGCGAGGCGGAGGGGCCGGCCGCCGGGGGCTTCGCCGCCGTGCAGGGCGCGTCACGTTTCATGTGCTCAGAATATCACGGCCTCGTCCGGCGTGTGACGCGCCGGCCCGCGCCCTTGCCGCGGGCGGCTCGGCGTTCAGAAGTAGCGGACGAGGCTGAAGGTCAGCTCCACGTCGTTGCTGGAGAACCGCGAGGGGACGGATATCGTCGGCATCCCGGCCGGGTCCGGATCGAACTCCGTCCGGCCCTCGTCGGTGGCGTACCCGATGTACGAGAGCTCCCAGCGAAAGGCCAGGTCCGGCCGCATGGGCTTCTCCACGCCGACGCCGACCGACCAGGCGGCCAGGGTGCTGTGGCGCGCCACCGTGCCGCGGACGAAGTCCGGATAGGCGCCGTCCGCGCTGCACACGGGGTGCTCGCATCCGGTGGTCTCGGCCCCGAAGGCAACCTGCGTGACGCGCGCGCCGCCCAGCAGGTACAGGTCGATGCCGTTCACCGGGGTGCCGACGCGCCCCGTCAGGCCGGCGGCCCAGTTCTTCCCGAAGCTCCAGCGCTCCGGCCAGTTCTCGCCGCGCTGCATGCCCGTGCCGGGCAGGTAGCCCCGCGCGGAGCCGCCGGCGCCCGCCACCTGGGCCTCGGCGCTGAAGAAGCGCCCGTCGTCGGCGAACCGGCGGCGGTACCCGGCGAACAGGCCGGACCCGATCGTCACCCCGCGATCGAAGCTCGACGAGGGGCGCACGTGCGTGTCCCCCACCGCGGGAGGGTTGGCCACGGGCGCTCCCTCGCGCACGATGACGGTCTTCTCGTAGGCGACGCCCAGCGCGCCTCCGTTCGCCGAGATCCCGACGTAGAAACGTCCGTCCTGGGCACTCGCGCCCGAAGCGAACGCCGCCACCGCCGCCACCGCCAGCCCGACGTCCCGCATCCGGTAGTTCACAGCCCGTCCCCTTCCACGCTCAGGCGCGCTTGCGCGCCACCACGATCATCGACAGCGACCACCACGGCGCCAGGCGCCCGAGCGGGAGCAGCCGGCGCATGGCCCGGACGTGGGCCGAGCGGTTCCCCCGGGCTTGCAGGAAGTCCTCCACCCGGCGTCCGTTGAACAGATTGCGCAGCCACAGCTCCAGGTAGAGGCAGTCCTGCTCCACGAAGTCGAAGCCGCACGACGGCAGCAGGTCGCGCGTCAGCTCGCGGTAGGACAGCTCGCTGAGGTGGTCGCGGCTGTACGGGACCTCGAGGCCGTCGGCCACCGCCACCAGGCGCTCCCGGTTCGGGGTGGTGATGATGGCCACGCCGCCGGGCCGCAGCACGCGCCACCACTCCCGCAGCGTCTGCCGGACGTCGGTGACGTGCTCGATGATCTCGCCGGCGAAGAGGGCGTCGAACTGCGCGTCGCGGAACGGCACCGCGGCCGCATCGAAGACCGCCCACTGCTGGTGCGGGACCTCGCGCGCGCGCGGGTGCACCGAGTCGGAGTTCAGGTCGCCCGCGACCACCTGGAAGTCGTAGGCGACGTGCATGTCCGCGAACAGCGAGCGGCCGCAGCCCACGTCGAGCGCCCGGCCGCCGCCGGGGATGTGGCGCGTGAAGAGCCGGTGCAGCCGGCGCATCTTGTACTCGTGCAGCTCGGGCAGGAACG
>JAPOWL010000041.1 GCA_026707615.1 Acidobacteriota bacterium
GGCGGCCTCGTCATTCTCGCCGCCGTCGGGACGCGTCCGCGGTGGGAGCGGGTCAACGGCCGAGTGGTGCCCGCGCCGGCGGGAGGCCGGCCTCATCTGGTCGAGGTCGTGACTCCGCGGGCGTGGACGAAGGTCACGGGCTGGACCGATGGCGCGGGCCGCTTCTTCCTGTTCATGGCGAGGCGCGGCGCCGCGCACACGCTCCGCGTGGAGCGCTCGGGCTGCGGTCCGGCCGTCGTCGAGGGCGTGCGCTTCCGGCGGGGCCACGACACGCTCGTCAGGGTGCCGCCGTGCTAGGGATGCGGGGGATGCGGCGCCGGCACTTCGCCGCGCGGGCGGCCCGTTTCGCGAGGGCCTTGCTTCCGATGCTGGCGGTGGCGGCCGGGGTGTTCGCGCTCTCGTCTCCGTCCTGCGCCCGCGCCGTCCGTTCTCTGGATCCGATGCTCGATTCGTGGCGGGGCGTCGGCCGGTCCCTGTCGGTGTACGAGCCGAGCCGCATGGAGGTCGTCGACGCGGTCATGGACCTGCTCGCCCTCGGCCACGGGGACACGCTGGTCGATATCGGGTCCGGCGACGGCCGCTTCGTCGTCGCGGCTGCCCGCGCCGGCGCCGCCGCGGTCGGCATCGAGCGCCAGGAGCCGCTCGTCGCGCGGTCCCGTGACAACGCGAGGATGGCCGGCGTCGGCTCCCGCGCGAGGTTCGTTCACGCCGACGCGATGACGCTGCCGAGCGTCGTCTCGCGGGCGACCGTCGCCACGGTGTTCCTCACGCCCGAGGGGTTCGAGGTGCTCGTGCCGTGGCTGGAGTCGGTCCTCGAGCCGGGCACGCGCGTGGTCTCCCACACGTGGCCGGTTCCGGGGTGGCGACCGCTCAGCGCCGTGCTGGTCGAGGGCGCCGACGGCCGCACCTGGCCCGTCTACCTCTACCGGTTCCCCGCGGCCGATGCGTACGTCCGCGGCGTGCACGGAGGAACGTAGTGGCCACGCTCGTCGTCGTCGAGTCGCCCGCGAAGTGCCGGACCATACAGCGCTGTCTCGGCGGCGGCTACCTCGTCCGGGCGAGCCTCGGCCACCTCCGGGACCTCCCGGCGGCCCGCCGCGGGCGGAAGGGCGCCGTGGCGCTCGGTCTCGATCCCGACGCGGCGTGGAAGGCCACCTGGGAGGTCCCGCCGGACAGGCGCGACGTCGTGACGGGGCTCCGCCGCCTCGCCGGGCGCACTGCCCCGGTGGTGCTCGCGACGGACTGCGACCGGGAGGGCGAGGCGATCGCCTGGCATCTGCGGCAGCTCCTCGGCGGCGCGGCCGGGCGTTTCACCCGGGTGACGTTCAGCGAGATCACCGAGTCCGCCATCCGGGCGGCGTTCCAGGCGCCGCGGCGTCTCGACATGGGGCTCGTCCACGCCCAGCTCACGCGGCGCTTCGTCGACCGGCTCGTCGGGTGGCGCGTCTCGCCGGCGCTCGTCCGCGCCGTCGACCAGGCCCGCTCGGCCGGGCGCGTGCAGTCTGTGGCGGCCCGGCTGGTGGTCGAGCGCGAGCGCGAGATCGCGGCGTTCCGCCCAGTGCCGTACTGGGAGGTCGCCGTGACGCTCGAGACGCCCGGAGGCCCCGCCGTGTTCCCCGTCGCGGACGTTGGCGATGCCCAGTCCGCCGACGCCCATCGTTTCGCCGACGAGGCGGCGGCGCGGGAAGCGGCCGCGGCGATCCGTGCGGCGGGGACGGCCCGCGTCGTCTCGGTCCGCTCGGAGCCGGGCGTCCGCCGAGCGCATCCGCCGTTCACGACCTCGTCGCTCCAGCAGGCGGCCAGCGCGCGGTTGAAGCTCACCGTCGCGCGCACGATGGAACTCGCGCAACGGCTCTACGAGGCCGGGGCCATCACCTACATGCGGACCGACGCGGTGGCGCTGTCGGCCGAGGCCGAGCGGGGGCTGCGGTCCCAGGTCGCGGCGGCGTACGGCGGTGAGTACGTGGCGGACCCGCCGAACCGCTTCAAGGCCGCGGGCGGCGCGCAGGAGGCCCACGAGGCGATCCGCCCGACGTCGTTCGATCCGAAGGGCGGCCCCGCGCTCGACGGCGACGAGGCCCGGCTCTACGAGCTGGTCCGCCGCCGCGCGTTGCAGGGCCAGATGGCCCCGGCCAGGATCCGCAAGGACTGCGTGGAGGCGCGGGCCGGCGGGTGGCGTCTCGCGCTCGCCGGAGTCGCCGTCCTGTTCCCCGGGTTCGAGGCCGCGTGGCCCCCCGATCGCGAGGACCCGGCCGTGCCGCTGCTCGACGAGGGGGCGGAGCTCAGGGTCTGCGACGTCGCCGTCGCGGCCAAGCGCACCAGGGCGCCGAAGCGGTTCACGCAGGCGACGCTGGTCCGCGAGCTCGACACCCGCGGCATCGGCCGGCCGTCGACCTACGTGCAGACCATCGCCGTGCTGCTTGAGCGCGGATACGTGGAGTCGCGCCGCCGCGATCTGGCTGCGACCGAGCTGGGCGATCGGACGGTGGCGTGGCTGATGCGCCACTTCGGCGACCTGCTCGACTACTCGTTCACGGCGCAGCTCGAGCGCCAGCTCGACGAGATCGCGGCGGGGTCGCGCGAGTGGCGCGGCGTTCTCGACGCGTTCCACCGGCGGCTGCTCGAGCAGGTCGAGCGGGCGTCGGCTTGACGCAGGGCGCCCCGGGCGCGGCGGCCGTCCGGGCGCCGGATCCCTGGACGGGCCGATTCGGGACCCGCCCGTTGGGCTGTGTGTGTGGGCGGGACGGTTCTCCAGGAGCCGAGGTTCGAGTCATGAAGGGGTTGGTGGGCACGGTGGTGATCGTGGGCTGCATCGTCGGCGTGGTGATGTGGGCGCTGCTCGCGCGCTACCAGGCGGATCTGAAGTCCGTGCACGGGATCGACCCGTGCGCGCTCGACGAGGTCGCGTGCGCGTCGACGCCGTCCGGGCTCGTTCACCACGCGAGGTTCGCGGCGGCCGGCGAGCAGGGCGGCTCTCCCTCCGCCGACCTGTCGGTCTCGTGCGTGGGCTCCGTGTGGGACGTGGGTATCGTGTTCGGGAAGCCCCTCCCGCCGGGCCGGTACAGCGTCGGCTGGGAGTCCTTCGTCATCCCGTCGCCCTCTTCGCCCGCGGGAGCCTGGACGGCGTCTGACGCGTTCCTGTCGAGCCCGGACCCGGGCGCGTTCGTCGAGGCGGCGCTCGGGCCGGTGCCGCTCCCGAAAGAGGTCGCGCTGGCGGCCCTCGGCGTCGATCCCCTCCTGGCGTTCAGCGTGACGCGGGGCTTGGACTTCGAGGCGTCGCTCGCCTTCGACGCGCTTCGCGTCCGCGCGGTGGTGCGCGCCATCGCGGTCGGCTGCGGCAGGGGGGAGGCCGCGGATGGATGAGCAGGCGCTGGAGGTCGCGGGTGCATTGCTGCTGTGGCTCGTCGTCTCGGTGCTGCTGCTCGCCCTGTATCTGGTGGCGGTCGCCGGCGCTCCGCGCGCCCGTCGCCGCCGCCGGCGGTGAGTGAGGAGGGTCCGCAAAGTGGGTCGGCCGAGACGCGTGTCCGAGCCGGATTCCGGCGGGGGATGGACGACCCGCGTCGTGGATGCGCCTGCGCCCGAGGCCCGGGTGGGCCGGACCTGCGCGCCGGTGGATCACGAGAACCTGGAGCGTTTCGGGTGGTCGGAACGGACCGACGAGGGCCGGCGCCGGGTGGTGCGGTCGGCGCTGCGTTTCGCGGCGGAGATGGGCGTCCAGGTCGTGGTCCCGCCGGCCGAGACGCCTCCTGGCCTGCCGGAAGGGGCCGTCGTGGTCCGCCAGCCGCCGCCGGCGGCGTTCCGGTCGAACGGCGAGTGGGCGGCGGACCTGATGAAGCGGGTGGCTCGTCACTACCTCGCCGACACCGAGGAGGGCCCCCGGGCCGTCGAGTCGCTGCTCTTCTACGGCCTCACGGGGCGGACGTCGGCCGACTACGCGGGAGCGCTGGCGCACGGGCTGGGGT
>JAPOWL010000513.1 GCA_026707615.1 Acidobacteriota bacterium
GCCGGCAGGGCGGGAAGCAGGTGCAAGGTGGCGTACCCGGCCAGCGCCCCGCCCGCGATGACGGCCGCCAGACGGCCTTGTAGCGCCGGGGGCTCCACGCCCCTGGCCGCCCATCGCGTCCCGAGCGCGGCGCCGGCGGCCAGACCCGCCAGGAACGTCGCGAGCATCACGGTGAAGGCGTAGACGGACGACCCGAGGACGAGGCCGAGCAGGCGGGTCCAGGCCACCTCGTAGGTCATCGCAATGGCTCCGGAGACGCCGACGACCAGCCGCGGGAACGGACCCGGGTCCGGGTCGGGAGGCGGGATCGGATCGGCGGCCGGCTATGCGACCGGTCACGCCCGGGAGGCCGCTAGCGACGGGAGGGCGTGCGGCACGTTGACCGCTGCGGCGGCAGTCCTGGTCAGCGCGGCGCCGGCGAGCGGGAGCACGACGAAGCCGGTGACCACGACCCCGAGCACCGCGCCGGCCACGTTCACCGCATAGAGCCCCCCCACGCCGGCCCCGGCACTGCCCACGCTGCCGCGGACCAGCCGGCTCAGGACCGGCAGGGTGCCGCCGAGGAGCGTCGTCGGCACGAGCAGGACGGCCAGCGCCAGCAGGAAGCGGAGGAGGCTTTCCGTGTAGAACGAGGCGCCGAGCGCGTCCGGGAGGGCGGCCAGGACCGGCCGGATGCCGCCGACGAGCATGGGCACGGTCAGGGCACTCGCACCCACGCCGATCTCGAGGACCCCGTAAACCGCCAGCGGATGGTGCGGCGTCCGGTCGACCCAGCGACCGATGACGAACGCGCCGAGCGCGAGGCCGGCCATGAACGCGGTGAGGATGGCCGTGACGGCGAAGTGGGCGGATCCGAAGACGAGCACGAGCAGACGCAGCCAGACGACCTCGTACACGAGCCCGGCCGCCCCGGACAGGAAGAAGAGGCCGATCGCGACTCGCCGCAACGAGGTTGTGCCCGACTCCGCGCCGCCGCTCGTCCCCCGCATCGCCGCTCCAGTCTACGGGCGTACGGGGCCGGGACGGTCCGGCGGCGCCCGGGCGCGGCAGGCGGGCCAGAAGGGAACCCCTGCCCGGGGCCGCCGGCGCCCGGGTTCCGGCCTGCGGCCCCACGCCCGGCCGGCAGTGGTCGCTCCTGCTATGATTGCGCGGTCCGATTCAGAACGGAGGCCGACGTGAACCCCCTGCTCGCCATCATCATCACTGCCGTGCTTGCCTTCGGCGCCCACGTGCTGCTGACGCTGGCCCTGCGCTCGAAGTAGCCTCCGCCATGGCGCGCGCCGCCACCGCCCTCGTCGCGCTGGCTGCGCTCCTCGCCGGTCCGGGCGTGGGGGCGGCGGTTTCCGGCGTCGCCGGGGCAGCACCCTCCGGCCGGGCCACGGGTCCGCCCGCCACCGGAACGACCCAGGCTCCACTGTCCGTCTGGAGCGGCGCCTACACCTCGGAGCAGGCAGACCGCGGGGCACCGTTGTATGAGGCGCAATGCGCGGAGTGCCACGGCCCTTCGCTGGAAGGCGGGGAGACGGCGCCGCCGCTCGCGGGCGCCGACTTCCGCTGGGCGTGGAACGGCCTCTCGGTGGGCGACCTCTTCGAGCGGTTGCGCGTCTCGATGCCGGAGGGCCGCCCGCGGGCCCTGACCCGCGCCCAGAAGGTCGACGTCCTCGCCTACATGCTGCGAGAGAACGCCTTCCCGGTCGGCGACACGGAGTTGCCGAGCCGCAGCTCCCGCCTCGACGCCATCGCCTTCGAGGCGCTCCAGCCGTAGCCACGCAGTCCTGCCCTCGGCCGAGGCAGGGCGTCCTCCCGCGGTTGAAGCGCGCGGACTCCTAGCGTCTCTCCAGCAGCACCACCCAGCGATCGTGCCCCTCGCGCTCGCTGTCGCCCACCACGACCGCCACGAGCGAACCGTCCGCCGAGACGTCGCGCGTCGGCCGTGGCGTCGGGAACGTCCCAACCAGGGCCGAGCCGCCCGGATCGGAGACGTCCACGACCGAGACGCCGGCCTCGTTGTCGGCCACGAACACCTCGTCGCCGTTCATCGAGACCCGCGTCGCGCGGCCCGGTGTCGCGACGCTGGCCACCTTCTCCGGCGCCGCGGGGTCGGACACGTCGTACACCTGGACGTCGCCGCCGCCCGCGCCGACGATGAGCGTCGGCCGCTCGGCCGTGCCGGGCGACACGTCGATGTCGCGCGGGGCGTTCGGCGCATGGAGAACCCCCACCGGCTCCGGCATCCCGGACCGCGCCAGATCGAAGACGTACAGGCCGGACGGCGAATCGGTCGCGAAGGCCAGCGTGCCGTCGGTGACGACGTCGCGCGCGTAGCCGTCGAGGAAGAACGAGCCGATGCCGGCCGGCGCCGTCTCGTCGGAGATGTCGACCAGCACGAAGCCTTCCATGTGATCGATGATCCCGACCTTGCCGCTGGCCGTCGCCCCGATCTTCGCCTGCCCGAGCGTCTTGTGCTGGCCGAGAAGCACCGGGCCGCCGGGACCGGAGATGTCGAGGATGCCCAGACCGAAGAAGTTGGCGCCGACGTAGGCGCGGTCGCCGGTCAGACGGAAGCCCCAGATCTCCTGCGGGAAGGTGTGCGACCCGAGCGCGACGGGGCTGGCCGGATCGGAGACGTCTTAGATGGTGAACACGTGCCCGCCCGAGACGTAGGCCCGGGCGCCCCGCACGCGGACCAGCTCCGCCGGCCCGGGGATCTCCCCCACCGCCTCCAGCGCAAGGTCCTGTGCCGAACCCGGCGCGGGCACCAGGGCAAGGCCGAGCAGGGCCGCAAGAGCGCACGACGCCGCCCCGCTCGTCGTTCGAGCGCGTGCGTGCCGCCCCAGCCTCGCCCGCAGGTCGGCGAGCGCGCCCGCCAGGAAATCCATCGAGAGCGTCACTGGGCGCCTCCCTTCGCGATGCGGTAGAGCTTCGACTGCGTCCGGATGAAGAGACTGCCGCGGGCGATGGCCGGGGTGGCCAGCGTCATCTCGTCGAGCTGGTTCTTGTGGAGGATCCGGAACTCCGGCCCGGCCTCGACCACGTAGGTTTCCCCGTCCTCGCTCAGCAGGAACAGCTTGCCGTTGTAGGCCCAGGGCGACGCGGTGAAGCCATTGCCGATCTCCAGGCGCCGGCGCCCGTAGATCTCCTCTCCGGTCCGCGCGTCGTGGGCCACGAGGAAGCCGCGGTCGAGCAGCGTGTAGTAGGTGTCGCCGTAGACGATCGCCGTCGTGTTGTACGTGCCGAGCAGCGGGTAGGACCAGGCGATGTCGTCCGACGACGTCA
Source organism: Acidobacteriota bacterium (assembly GCA_026707615.1). Lineage (GTDB taxonomy): Bacteria > Acidobacteriota > Vicinamibacteria > Vicinamibacterales > UBA8438 > JAGWAJ01. The sequence goes on from JAPOWL010000513.1 coordinate 3,277, forward strand.
GGGGCCCCGGGAAGCCCGACCGGATGCCGCTCCGCATCTGCTCCTCGGTGAAGATGGAGATGTCGCCCGACGCGCCCGGCCGGACCGCGTACACGGGACGCAGCCCGCCGCCCGGATAGCCCGAGCTGATGTAGACGAGACCGTGGCTCGTGAACGGCGTCGGGATGGTCAGGCCCGACATCCCGTGGAGCTCCCAGAGGAGCTCGCCGTCGAGATCGTACGACCGGACCCCCTGCGTGCCGGCCGTCACCAGCTCCGTGCGCAGATCGTGCTCCCAGACGAACGGCGTCGACCAGTTCTGGCCCCGCTCGTCGCGCTCGACCTGCCAGATCTCGTGGCCCGTGTCCTTGTCGTAGGCGGCCACGAACGAGCGCGTCGTGTTGTCGTTGACGATGTAGACGCGGTCGCCGTGCACGATGGGCGACGCCCCCGTGCCCATCTCCAGCGTCGTGTTGTAGGCGTCGAGCTCGGTGAACCAGACGGCCTCGCCGCTCATGTTGAAGGCGGCGAGCTGTCCGATGGCACCGAAGTAGACGTAGACGCGGCGGCCGTCGGTGACCGGAGTCTCCGAGGCGAAGGTGTTCTTGAGGTGCCGCTTCCCCGGCGGGATCGCCCGATGGAGCTCCCGCGCCCAGCGGATCTGCCCGGTGTGGAAGTCGCGGTCGTAGAGCACCCAGCGGTGCTGGTTCGACGTGGCCTCCGAGCCGTTCTCCATCCCCGGGTCGTAGAGCCCCTTGATCGGGTCGGGCTCGTCGCCGGTGCTGATCGCCGTCGTGACGAAGACATGATCGCCGGCAATCACCGGCGAGCTCCAGGCGAGGCCGGGGATGTCGGTCTTCCAGACGACGTTCTCGGTCTCGCTCCAGACCTCGGGCAGGTTCGGATCGTCCGGGACCACGCCCGCCGCCGGCCCGCGGAACTGCAGCCAGTCGTCCTGTCCGGCCGACGCCGGCCGGGCGGCAGCACCCGCGACGACGCCGACGGCCAGGATGCCGACCGCCCATGGCGCGGCCACCCGCGGCGCGCTCCGGATCGCCCTCATCACTCGACGCATGCGCCTCCCCCATTCCTCCGCGGACAGTCCGTGTTTCGCGAGCTCGCTCGACAGCGGCGCGACCGGCCCGACCGCCCACCGTCGCGGATTGGCGTTCCGGGCCGGGTCCGTCACGCACACACTGCACGGTTCGCGAATCGCCTGTCAAGGCTGCGCGAATCGCGCATAATGGGGGACGCGCCGAACGCCGGCCACCGCCCAGCGACGGGGCGCCGGCGCGGGAACCAACGCAGCACGACGGCCGGCCCGCGGCCGGCAGGAGACGGAACATGCAACCAAGCAGAGGAATCGCGGTCCTGACGCTCATCGGACTGCTGGCCGTCCCCGTCCTGGCCGGCGCCCAGGGCGACGACGGCCGCTGGATTGGCACCTGGAGCACGGGCCCCCTCGCCCTCGACCCGCCGGCGTCGCCCGAAGCCGGCGAGGCCGCGGCGGGGCTGCCGTTCGGCGCCCCGGTCCGCCAGGCCGACCAGACGCTGCGGCAGGTGGTGCGCACCAGCATCGCCGGCACCGAGGTGCGGGTGACCGTCAGCAACGTCTTCGGGAGCGAGCCGCTGGCGATCGGCGCCGCCCACGTCGCGCTGCGGGACGAAGGCTCGCGCATCGGCGACGGAGCTCCGCTCACGTTCGGGGGCAAGGCCTCCGTCACGATCGAGGGCGGCTCGACGGTCCTGAGCGACCCGGTGGAGCTCGAGGTGCCGGCGCTCGGCGATCTCGCGGTCGATCTCTACCTCCCCGGCGACACGTGGGGAACCAGCTCGCCCGCCACCGTCCATTCGACCGGCCTGACCACGAACTACGTCTCCGCGAGCGGCAATCACGCCGGGGCGGCGGAGCTGCCGGTCGAGTCGACGCTGCAGCAGTGGTTCTACCTCACCCGCGTCGACGTGCGGAGCGCCACCGCACCGGGGGCCGTCGTGACGCTCGGCGACTCGATCACCGACGGCACCGGTGCGACCCCCGATACGAACAGCCGGTGGCCGGACTTCCTGGCCCGACGGCTCGCCGAAGCGTACGGCGAGCGGGCGCCCGGCGTCCTCAACGTCGGGATCGCCGGCAACCGGGTGCTCAGCGACAACCCGGGCTTCGAGTTCCTGCGGCAGGCGGGCCTCCCCGTTCCCGAGTCGGACGGGCCGCCGAACCCGAACGCGATGTTCGGGCCGAAGGCGCTCGACCGCCTCGACCGCGACGTGCTCCTGCAGACCGGCGTCACCCACGTCATCGTGCTTGAGTCGATCAACGACATCGGAATGGCGTTCGCCGCCGCGGAGCCGACCGCCGAGGACATCATCGCGGCCCACCGGGCATTGATACAGCGCGCGCAGGCGCAGGGCCTGACGATATACGCCGGCACGCTGACCCCGTTCGAGGGCGCGCTCTACTGGACGCCGGAGGGCGAGGCGAAGCGGCAGGCGGTGAACACCTGGATCCGGACGAGCGGCGAGTACGACGGCGTCTTCGACTTCGACGTCGCCGTCCGCGACCCGGACGCGCCGACGAAGTTCCGGGCCGACTTCCACGCCGACGACTGGCTGCATCCCAACGACGCCGGCTACGAGGCGATGGCGGGGGCCATCGACCTCGCGCTCTTCGACCCCGAGAAGCCGGGGCCGCCGGTCTCGGTGGCGCCGCGCACCGCCTGGGGCGCCCCCGACCTCGGCGGCGTCTGGGACTTCCGCACCATCACCCCGCTGGAGCGCCCCGCGGAGCTGGGCGACCGGGCCGTGCTGACCCCGGAGGAGGCGGCGGCGTTCGCGGAGCAGGCGATCGCAGGGCTCAACGCGGATCGGCGCCCCGACGACGCGGCGCAGGACGTCGAGCGCGCCTACAACGACTTCTGGTGGGATTGGGGCGACTCGCTGACCGAGGACCTGCGCACCTCGCTCATCGTCGATCCCCCCGACGGCCGCATCCCGGCCCGGGTCGTCGGCGTCGACGAAGCGGACCAGGCGCGGCGCGCCGGGTGGCACCGGCCGATCCGCGAGCGGGTCGTCTTCTACGGTCCGGCGCGGGGACCGGAGGATCTCGGGCTCTCCGAACGGTGCATGCTCGGCTTCAACGCGGGACCGCCGCTGCTCCCGAGCGCCTACAACAACAACCTGCAGATCTTCCAGACCCCGGACCACGTAGTCATCTACAGCGAGATGGTGCACGACGCCCGCATCGTGCCCCTCTCCGAGGACCATCCCCACCTGCCGGAGTCGATCCGCCAGTGGATGGGCGACTCGCGCGGCCGCTGGGACGGCGACACGCTGGTCGTCGAGTCGACGAACTACACCGACAAGACCGGCAGCTTCTACACGATCATCGACTCCTACGGCTCGGGCGAGACGCTCCGGCTCGAGGAACGCTTCACGCGCGTCGACGCCGACACCCTGCTCTACTCGTTCACCGTCGACGATCCGGCGACGTTCACGCGACCCATCACGGCCGAGATCCCGATGCAGCGGAGCGACCTGCCGCTGTTCGAGTACGCCTGCCACGAGGGCAACTACGGCATGACCAACCTGCTCGCCGGCGCGCGCGTGCAGGAGCGCGAAGCCGCCGAGGACGAAGGTGGCGCGGACGGACGGTGATCCGCACCGCCCGTCGACAGCGGATCAGCAAGGAGCATTCCCGATGCATACACGGACCGACCGGCGCTTCGTCGCCCTGGCCGCGCTTGCGCTGGCCGGCACTCTCGCCGCCGCCCCCGCGGCGACGGCGCAGCTCGAGCGCGTGGCCGACCCCGACTGGACGATGCCGCGCACGCCCGACGGCCAGCCCGACCTGCAGGGGATGTGGGGCAACAAGACCCTCACCCCCATGGAGCGGCCCGCCGACGTCGAGGGCCGAGCGTTCCTGACCGACGAGGAGATTGCGCGCATCAACCAGCAGCGCGTCATCGACGAGCAGGCGCGGGACGAGGCCCCGGCGCAGCGCTACCAGGCCGGCGGCAACGTCGGCGGCTACGGCAGCTACTGGCTCGACGCCGGCGACACGGTGCTCTCGACCGGCCAGACGTCGCTGATCGTGGATCCGCCTGACGGGCGCGCCCCGATCAAGCAGTGGGCGCTCGACGCCAAGGCCTACAACCTGGCCCACAACGGCGACCACTACCGCCACATGAGCGTGTGGGACCGCTGCGTGTCGCGCGGCGTCCCCGGCTCGATGCTCCCCGCGGGCTACAACAATGCCTATCGCATCGTGCAGACACCCGACCACGTCGCCATCCAGCACGAGATGATCCACGACGTGCGGATCATCCCGCTCTCCGACAAGCCTTTCGTCGACTCCGACATCCGCCAGTGGATGGGCGATTCGCGCGCCCACTGGGACGGCGACACCCTGGTCGTCGAGTCGCGGAACTTCCACAACCGGGGCTGGATCGCGTCGAGCGGCGCGGGGCGGCGGCTGAAGGGCATCCCGACCAGCAAGGCGCTCGAGGTCGTCGAGCGCTTCCGCCGCGTCTCCGAGGACACGATCATCTGGACCGTGACCATCGACGACGCCAACGTCTACGACCGGCCGTGGACGATCTCGATGCCCCTCACCCAGGACCCGGACTACGTCATCTACGAGTACGCCTGCCACGAGGGCAACTGGGCCGTCCGCAACGCCCTCAGCGGCCAGCGCGCCGTCGACGCCCGCACCGCCGCCGCGACGAACGAGCAGTAGGGGCATCCCTCTTGCGGCACCCCTTGCCTCCGGAGAGCGCGGGATCGGGAACACCCCGGTTCCGCGCAGCCGGAGAGCGCGGCACCGCCCGCAGGTTCGGCGGTCCAGGCATCGCCCGCCCATGGCGGGCCGTGCAGTGCAGCCCGAACCGCCCCGGATCCCCGGCTTGACCTCGTCACTCGAAGCGGGCCTTACGCTCGTGTAAGGAATCAAGATCGACTTCCTCGTGGACGCCGAAGGCAACTTGCGTGTCGTGCCGGTAACGGCGCCGGTCACCGCGCTGAGGGCATGCTGCCGAAGCCGGAAGTCCCGGTCACCCTCGAGGACATGGACAGGGCCATCGCACAGGCAGCCACCCGCCGGTCGTAGGCCGATGATCCGCCTCGACACCAACGTCCTCGTCCGCTACATCGTGCAGGACGACCCGGCGCAGGGGGCCGCCGTGACCCGGCTCATCGAGGATCGATGCACGGCGAAGTCTCCCGGATACGTCAGCGTACCCGTCCTGTTGGAACTGGTATGGGTTCTGAAGAGCGCCTACGGACATGAGAAGGCGACCGTCATTCCCGTGGTACGTCAACTCCTGCGCACGGCGGAGCTCGCCGTCGAGGACCGCGAGACGGTCTGGACCGCCCTACGCGCGTTCGAGGCCGGGACCGCCGACTTCGCTGACCACCTGATCGCCCATCGCAGCCACGCGCGCGGCTGCACGCGAACCTATACGTTCGATCTCCGGGCCGCCCGCGGAGGCCACTTCGCACTCCTGACGTGACCGGATGCACGCGCCCGGGGAAACAGCCTTCACCGCGCGTCGTTCGTGATGCGGTAGAGCTTCGACTGCGTGCGCAGGATGAGGCTGCCGCGCGCGATGGCCGGGGTCGCGAGCGTCATCTCGTCGAGGTCGTTCTCGCGCAGGATGCGGAACTCGGGACCGGCCTCCATCACGTAGGTGATGCCGTCCTCGCTCAACGCGAATACCCGGTCGTTGTAGGCCCACGGCGAGGCGGTGAAGCCGTGTCCGGGCGCGATGCGGCGTCGGCCGTAGATCTCCTCGCCGGTGCGCGCGTCGTGGGCGAGCAGGAAGCCTCGGTCGAGCAGCGTGTAGTAGGTGTCGCCGTAGACGACGGCCGAGGTGCTGTAGGTTCCGAGCAACGGCTGATACCAGGTGATGTAGTCGTTGGCGGTCTCGTCCTCGCCGAGCGAGATGTCGCCCGACGCGCCCGGGCGGACGGCGTAAACCGGCCGCGGGAAGCCGCCCGGATAGCCGGAGCTGAGATACAGGAGGCCGTGAGCCGTGAACGGCGTCGGGACGACGTTGACGGTCATCCCGCCGAGCTCCCAGAGCTGGTTGCCGTCGAGGTCGTAGGAGCGGATCAGCCGCCGGCCGGTTGTCACGATCTCCGTCCGCAGCTCGTTCTCCCAGACGAACGGGGTCGACCAGTTCTCCGTCTCGTCGCGGTCGATGCGCCACCGCTCCTCCCCGGTCGCGGTGTCGAACGCGGCCAGGAACGACCGGGGCGTGTTGTCGTTGACGAGGTAGAGCACGCCGTCGTGGAGCGCGGGCGAGGCCGCGGTGCCGAACTCCTGTCCCCCGTTGAAGGCGCCGACGCTCGCCGTCCAGACCGTCTCGCCGCTCAGGTTGAGAGCGGCGACCATCCCGATCGCACCGAAATAGACGTACACGCGCCGCCCGTCGGTCACCGGGGTCTCCGAGGCGAAGCTGTTCTTGATGTGCTTGAGCTGCGGCGGCGCCAGGGCCTCCAGCTCCCGCGCCCACCGGATGCGGCCGGTGTGGAAATCGACGTCGTAGACCACCCAGCGGTGCTCCGCCGTCGACCGCTGCTTGCCGAACTCGTCGCCGGGGTCGTAGAGCCCGGGCACGGGCGCCAGCTCCTCGCCGGCGCTGATGGCCGACGTGATGAAGATGTGGTCGCCGGCCACGACCGGCGAGCTCCAGCCGAGCCCCGGGATCTCGACCGACCACGCCACGTTCTCCGTCGCGCTCCAGGTTTCGGGCAGGGCCGGATCGTCGGCCACCGAGCCCGCGCCGAAGCCTCGGAATCCCGGCCACTCCGGGCCGCCCTGCGCCGCCGCCAGGGCGGGCGCCGCGAGCGCGATCAGGGCCAACCCCGCGGTCCGGGCCATGCGTGCCTGCATCAGGTGCCTCCCCCTCTCCGCCAACGGACCCGCGCGCCCGCGCAGCCGGGACCGGCCTGCGGGCGTGCTCCGGGCGTCCGGAATGCTGCTATGGTAGACGCGTCGGGCGTCTGCCGGAAGCGTCGTTTCGACACGCTGCGTCAGAGATGGCCCGCGAGAGCGCGCGACAGACGCGTCGGGCGCCTGCCGAATGCCTCGTTCGACGGCCGCGACGCCGGCGGGCCTGCGCGAGGCGCGAGAGGCGGCCGGGCCCATCAGCAGGATCGCCGGAGGCACGAAGCCCGAGAGCGCGATCCCGCAAGGAGAGACACCATGCCGAACCGTACTTCGACCCGTACCCGGATGCTGACCGGCCTCGCGGCAGCGGCGCTCCTGGCGATGGCCCCGGCGTCCGCCGCCGGCGCCGACGGGTTCGCGATCGTCGAGCATCGCGACGTCGACTACATCGCCGGGAAGGACCACGCCGAGAACAAGGACAAGCTGGACGTCTTCATGCCCGAGGGCGTCTCCGACGCACCGGTCGTCGTCTACTTCCACGGCGGCGGGCTGCAAGCCGGGACGAAGGCGATCGGCGAGGGCCTGGCGAGGCAGCTTGCCGCCCGCGGAATCGGCCTCGTGACTGCCAACTACCGGCTCTCCCCCGCCGCAATGCACCCGGCCCACATGGAGGACGCCACAGCGGCCTTCGCGTGGACGAAGAAGCACATCGCGTCGTATGGCGGAGACCCGGATCGCGTCTTCCTTTCCGGGCACTCGGCCGGCGCGTACCTCGCGGCCCTGATGGCCCTCGACCCGTCGTACCTCGAGGCGCACGGACTCAAGCTCTCCGACGTCCGCGGCGTCATTCCGATCAGCCCGTTCCTCTACGTCGAGGATCCCGACGTCGCCCCGCGCCGGCCGAAGACCGTGTGGGGCACCGACCCCGACGTCTGGCTCCAGGCATCGGTGACCCCCTACGTCGGCGCCGACAAGCCGCCCATGCTCTTCATCTACGCCGACGGCGACGACGCCTGGCGGCGCGAGCAGAACCAGCGCCTCGCCGCGGACCTGAAGGCCAAGGGCAACAAGGCGATGGCGATCGAGATCGGCGACCGGACGCACGGCAGCGTCAACTCGAAGATGGCCGACGACGACGACCCCGGCATGCTGAAGGTGGCCGACTTCGTCGAGCGGCACTGACACCACTGAGTGAGGGCGCGGGCGGCCGCATCCGCCCGCGGCCGTACGGTCACGAATGTTCGCAAGGAGGTGTTCCGTGACTCACGTTCGTCTCGCCTTCGTCGCGACGGCCGTCCTGGCCGTCTTCGTGCTGGCGACGGGCGCCGCCGGCGCCCAGGGCTCCGCCGCCGAGCCTGCCGATGACGCCTGGACGGCGCCGCGCACGGCGTTCGGCCACCCCGACCTGCAGGGGGTCTGGGCCAACAACAACGCCACGCCGCTGCAGCGTCCCGAGATCCTCGGCGACCGCGAGCGCCTCACCGACGAGGAGCTGGCCGCCATCCGTTCGCACGCCGAGGAGCTGTTCGCCCTCGACGCCGGGGACGCCGCGTTCGGCGACTCGGTCTTCACCGCGGCGCTGAACGAGGTGGCGAGCTTCAGCTCGCGCGACACCGCCACCGGGAACTACAACCAGTTCTGGATGGTGGAGCGCGACTGGGACAACCGGACGTCGCTCATCGTCGATCCGCCGAACGGCCGGATTCCGGAGCGGACCGAGGCGGCCCGGATGCGCGCCGAAGCGGCGTCCATGAAGCGGCAGCGGCACGCGGTCTGGACCGACGACCGCAGCCTCGGGGAGCGGTGCCAGAGCTTCGGCGCGCCGCGCCTGGGCGCCGGCTACAACAGCTACTACCAGCTCTTCCAGACGCCCGACCACGTCGTCATCCTCATGGAGATGGCGCACGACGCGCGGATCATCCCCCTCGACGGCCGCCCGCACCTCGGCGACGGCGTGCGCCAGTGGCTGGGCGACTCGCGCGGCTACTGGGACGGCGACACCCTCGTCGTCGAGACCCGCAACTACTCGCCCTACGCCAACACCATGGGCGCCGCCGAGCACCTGGAGGTGACCGAGCGCTTCACCCGCACCAGCGAGGACGTGCTGCAGTACGAGGTGACGCTCAACGACCCGACGACGTGGGTCAGCCCCTGGACCGCGATGATCCCGCTGCGGGCCAGCCAGGACGCGCTCTACGAGTACGCCTGCCACGAGGGCAACATCGGCATGGAGGGCATCCTCGCCGGTGCGCGCCGCAAGGAAGCCCAGGAGGCCGCCGCCGCCCGTTGACGGTCGGTGACGGCGCGGTGACCGAGGGCGCGCCGCCGCGAGGTCGGCGCGCCCTCGCCATGTACGGCGCCCGCCTGGCCCAGGCGTCGGCCGCCACCCTGGCCGCGGGCGCCCGAGGGCCCGGCGCCGGCAGGGCGGGCCGTGATAGGCTGCGGAATCAGAGGCTCCACGAGTCCGAAGGAGAAACCGATGACGAACCTTCGTCCCGGTCCCGTACGGTACGCGACCGCCCTGCTGGCGCTCGTCCTGCTGCTACCGGTCGCGGCCTCCGGCCAGGCGGCCTACGAAGTGCCGCGAACCGGCGCCGGACACCCGGATCTGCAGGGCATCTGGGGCAACAACAGCATCACGCCGCTGGAGCGTCCCGATTCGCTGGGCGACCGCGAGACCCTGACCGACGAAGAGCTGGCGCAGGTCGAGGAGACCGCCAACCGCCTCTTCGGGCAGGACGCCGGCGACGCCGCGTTCGGCGATCAGTTCTTCAACGTGGCGCTCACCAACCCGGACGCGTTCACGTCCAGCGACGGCGGGACCGGCAACTACAACCAGTTCTGGCTCGTCGAGCGGGACTTCAACGACCGGACCTCGCTGATCGTCGACCCGCCGAACGGCAAGCTGCCGACGACGACGTCGGCCGCGCGGATGGCAGCCGCCACCGCAGCGGCGGGACGCGGGCGCCCGGCCGCCTGGACCGTCGACCGCGGCCTGAGCGAGCGCTGCATCACGTTCGGCCTGCCGAACCTGCTGGCCGGCTACAACAGCTACTACCACATCCTGCAGACGGCCGACCACGTGGTCATCGAGCAGGAATTGATCCACACCACGCGCATCATCCCGCTCGACGGGCGGCCGCACGTCGACGAGGACATCCGGCAGTGGCACGGCGACTCGCGCGGCTACTGGGACGGCGACACCCTGGTCGTGGAGACGCGGAACTTCTCGCCGCAGAGCGACTTCCGGGGCTCGCGCGAGCACCTGCACCTCGTGGAGCGGTTCACGCGCGTGGGTCCGGACGAGATGCACTACCAGTTCACGGTCAACGACCCGACCACATGGACGGAGCCGTGGACGGCGCTCGTTCCCTGGACGCGCACGGACGAGCCGCTCTTCGAGTACGCCTGCCACGAAGGGAACATCGGCATGGAGGGCATCCTCGCGGGCGCGCGGGCCGATGACGCGAAGGCCGCCGGTGCGCGCTGACGCAAGGTCCGCGAGAGCGAAAGGCAGGAATCCGATGCGAACGAAGCTTGCGCTCGTAGCGGTTGGCGTCAGCCTCGTGGGGGGCGTCGCGCTGCCCGCGCAGACCGCGGAGCAGTGGACGGCGCCCCGTACCGCCTGGGGCGTCCCCGACCTCGAGGGCATCTGGACCAACGCGACGCTGACGCCGATCGAGCGTCCCGAGGCGATGGCCGATCGGGAGGTGCTGACGGCCGAGGAGGCGGCGGCGTTCGAGACCGACTCGGCCGAGCGCCGGGCCGCCTCCGACACCTTCATCCCCGGCAACGTGGGCGCCTACAACCAGTTCTGGATGGACAGCGGGAAGAACGTCACCGGCGACCGGCGGACGGCCCTGATCGTCGACCCGCCCGACGGCCGGATCCCGTGGACGGAGGCGGGCCGCGCCCGGCTCGCCGTCGACTCGTCGAAGTACGGCGTGGGCCCGTTCGACTCCTGGGAGGACGCCGACACCGGCGAGCGCTGCCTGACCGACGGGCTGCCGTTCGTGCCGCTCCAGGGCTACAACATGAACTACCACGTCCTGCAGGCGCCGGGGTGGGTGGCGATCCTCAACGAGATGTTCCACGAGTGGCGGATGATTCCGACCGACGGCCGCGCCCACGTGCCCGTGCACGTCGGCCAGTGGCTGGGCGACGCCCGCGGGCGCTGGGAGGGAGACACACTGGTCGTCGAGACGACCGCCTTCGCCGACAAGGGCCACTACCTGTGGCGGGCGACGTGGCGGGCGGCCCGCCCCGGCCTGCACCTCGTGGAGCGCTTCACCCGCGTCGACGAGGAGACGCTCGACTACACGTTCACCATGACCGACCCGGAGATGTTCACGCAGCCGTGGACGGCGCTGGTCCCGATGACGACGGACCACGAGTCGCGCGGCGTCACCTCCGGACCGATGTTCGAGTACGCCTGCCACGAAGGAAACTACGGCCTGCTGAACATCATGCGCGGCGCCCGCGCCGAGGACGCCGCGCCGTAGCCCGTCCCGCGACCGCTGCCATGCGCCTGGGCGTTCCCGCGCGCCGCGCCGGACCGGCGTTCGTCGTCGCCGCCCTCGGAACGGGGCTGGGGGGGTGCGACTGGACGGCGCCGTCCATCACCCGGCTGAACGTCGCCGAGCCCGCGCGCCCCGAGGCCCCGCTCGGCGTCGCCGTCGAGGTCAACACGGACGAGCCGGCCCGGCTGTCCGTGGAGATTGCGGACGACGCAGGGGTGGATCGCCTGGAGCTCGACGGCGAGCCCGGGACCGAGCACGTCGTGCCGCTCGTGGGCCTGCGACCCGGGCGCACGCACAGCGTGACGTTCATCGCGACCGACGCGGCGGGCAACGCGGACCGCGCTCCCCCGCTCATCGTCGAGACCGACCCGCTCCCCGACGACTTCCCGCCGCTCGATACCACCGTCAGCCGACCGGAGCGGATGGAGCCGGGTTGGACGCTCCTCAACGTCTACCGCTGGGGCGACGAGGGCAACGACCCGAACTTCGGCCTGCTGGTCGCGGTGGATGCGACGGGGGAGGTCGTCTGGTACTACCGGGCCGACCACACGATCATGCAGGCGATCCCGCTCGCGAACGGGAACCTCCTGTACATGGCGTCCCTGGACGGCGTATGGGGCATCCTCGTCGAGATCGACCTTCTCGGCAACGTCGTGCGCCGCTGGCACTCCCGCGCGGCCGCGGGGAGTGCTCCCGCGGGAAGCATCCTCGTCGACACCGACTCCCTGCACCACGAGATCATCGAGCTTCCGTCGGGGAACCTCGTGGCGCTCAGCTCCGAGGTGCGCAGCTACGACGACTATCCCACGAGCGACGAGGACGCGGACGCGCCCCGCGAGACCCGGGACGTCATCGGCGACGTCATCGTGGAGTTCACGCCCGACGGGACGATCCTGGCCGAATGGCCGCTCCTGGACGCAGTCGATCCGTACCGCATCAGCTACGGCTCACTCGGCACGGGGTTCTGGGAGGACACCTACCTCGCCCTCGGCCACCCGACCGGGGAGGCGGCCGACTGGGCGCACGCGAACGCATTCGCACATGACCCGGCCGACGATGCGTTCGTCGTGTCGTTGCGCCACCAGGACGCGCAGGTCAAGGTGGACCGCAACGGCGCCGCGCGATGGATCCTCGGGCCGCACGGCGGGTGGAACGAGCCGTGGCACGACCGGCTGCTGGAACCGCAGGGCGACCTCGAATGGCCGTTCCACGGCCACGGGGTCGAGGTCACCCCCGACGGCTCGATCCTCCTGTTCGACAACGGGAACAACCGCGCCCTGCCGTTCGACGAGCCGATGGCGTCGGAGGACTCCTACAGCCGTGCCGTCGAGTTCGAGGTCGACGAGGAAGCGATGACCGTCCGCCAGGCGTGGGCGTATCCGGGAGCCGGCGCGGAGCGGTTCTACTCTTCCTTCCTCAGCGACGCCGACCGGCTGCCGCAGACCGGCAACGTCCTCATCACCGACGGCGCCCGCACCCGGCCGGTCGAGACGGAGGACGGCGAGACCGAGGACCGGCGCTGGGCCCGCATCGTCGAGGTGACGCGCGACGAGGCGGCCGAGGTCGTGTTCGAGCTCACGCTCGACGACGAGTCGCCCGTCGGCTGGCACGTCTACCGGGCCGGACGCTGGACTCCCACCCGGGCGGCCGGGACCGCTGCGACGATCGACGTCCCGTAAGCGTCCAGCCTCCGTGGTCGGCAGACCCGCCGGAGGCGCTCCTGGAGGGGCGCCGGGGACCCGGCGCGTGACTCCGGTTGCGCGGTGCGGTATAGATCCCGGTCATGCACATCGACCGCAACCTCCGCCTGTCGTCCCCCCGTGCGCGGCGCGGGATCGGTTCGCCCCTGACGCGGCGCGCGTTCCTCGGCGTGACCGTCACCTCGACGGCGATCGCGCCCCTGCTGGCCGCACAGCAGACCGCCCTCCCGCCGTACGTGCCGCGGGACTGGTCCGGGCAGACGCCGCTGCCCTACCCCGACCCCGACATCATCGCCCTCGACCCGCGGTTCCGGCCCTACATCCTCTTCAACACGCCGATCCGGCGGCACTTCACGGGCACGCTGTGGGCCGAGGGCCCGGCGTGGAACGGCAGCGGCCGCTACCTCGTCTGGAGCGACATCCCGAACAACCGCCAGCTGCGCTGGCTCGAAGAGGACGGCCACGTCAGCGTGTTCCGGCAGCCGTCCGGTCACAGCAACGGCAACACGTTCGACCACGCCGGGCGCCAGCTCTCGTGCGAGCACGGAGGACGGAGGGTGGCGCGCTACGAGCATTCGGGCGCGGTGACGGTCATCGCCGACCGCTACGACGGCAGGCGCCTGAACTCCCCCAACGACGTCGTCATCCACCCGGACGGCAGCATCTGGTTCACGGATCCGCCTTACGGGATCCGGGGCAACTACGAGGGGCGGCCGGCGGAAACGGAGCTGCCGCTCTCGGTCTACCGCGTCGACGGCGCGACGGGGGCGATTGCGCGCGTCACCGACGAGATCGGCGCCCCCAACGGCCTCTGCTTCTCCCCCGACTACCGGCGGCTCTACGTCGCCGACACCGGGAGCGGCCGCAACGTCAAGGTGTGGGACGTCGACGGCGAGCGGCTGGTGAACGGGCGGGAGTTCGCGCGCCTCTCGCTGCCCGGCGACACGGAGTCGCTCTCCGTCGCCGACGGCATGCGGTGTGACGTCGATGGGAACGTCTGGGCGGGCGCGGCCCCCGGCGTGCAGATACTCGCGCCGGACGGGGCCGCCATCGGCGTCATCCGCCTGCCGGAGCGCTGCGCGAACGTCTGCTTCGGCGGGACGCGGCGGAACCGGCTGTTCATGACCGCCAGCCAGTCGCTCTACTCCGTCTACGTCGGCACCCAGGGCGCCGGCATCGCCTGACCGCAGCCTCGTCCGGACGCGTGGCGGCTGGCTATAATCCGTCCACGTCTCAGGAGGTCCGCATGATGCCGCGCCCGCTCGCCAGCGTCGTTGCCTGCACCGTCGTCCCGCTCGTGCTCCTCGCCGCCGCACCGGCAGGAGCGCAGGACGAATCGTTCACGCCGGTCACCGACGCGGTCCTGCAGGACCCCGACCCGGCAGACTGGCTGAGCTGGCGGCGCACGCTCGACGGCTGGGGCTACAGCCCGCTGGACGAGATCGACAGCGGCAACGTGGGCGAGCTGCGGCTGGCGTGGTCGTGGGGTCTCGAGGCGGGCGTGTCGCAGACGACGCCGGTCGTCTACGACGGCGTCATGTACATCGCCAACCCCGGCAACGTCGTGCAGGCCCTCGACGCCGCGACGGGCGACTTCATCTGGGAGTACCGCCGCGACATGGAGGAGCGGCGGCGCCCCGCGGCGCAGTTGCGCAGCCTCGCCATCTACGAGGACCTCATCATCCTGAACACCGTCGACGCGCACATCGTCGGCCTCGACGCCCGCACCGGCGAGGTGCGCTGGGACACCGACGTCGCGCCCGATCACGACGGCTACGGCTTCTCGAGCGGGCCCGTGATCGCCGACGGGACGGTAGTGGCGGGGCTCCGCGGCTGCGAGCGCTTCCGTGACGACACCTGCTACATCGTCGGCGTCGACGGGCGGACGGGACGCCTGGTGTGGCGCACCTCGACCATCGCGCGGCCGGGCGAGCGCGGCGGCGACACCTGGGGCGACCTGCCGCTCCTGTTCCGGGCCGGCAGCGACGCCTGGATCCCCGGCAGCTACGACCCCGTCAACCGCCTCGTCTACTACGGCACGGCGCAGGCCAAGCCGTGGTCGCGGGACGCGCGGGGGACGGACGGCGACGCCCTCTACAGCAACTCGACGCTGGCGCTCGATCCGGCCACCGGCGAGATGCGCTGGTTCTTCCAGCACATCCCCGGCGACAGCCACGACATGGACGAGACGTTCGAGCGCATCCTCATCGACTACGACGGCAAGCAGTCGGTGTTCAGCATGGGCAAGCTGGCCATCCTGTGGGAGCTCGACCGCGCGACCGGCGCGTTCGTCAACGCCGTGGACCTCGGCTACCAGAACCTGGCCGACGTCGACACGGAGACCGGCGAGTTCACCTACCGCGAGGGAATGGTGTCGGGCGTCGGCGAGGAGCTCTTCTTCTGCCCCAGCACGGGCGGCTTCAAGAGCCTGCGGGCCATGTCCTACCACCCGGACACCGGCGCCCTCTACGTCCCGCTCAACCTGCAGTGCGAGACCGCGGCCTTCGGGCCGGTCGAGCGCCGGCCGGGCGGCGGCGGGACCGGCGGCGTCCGCGGGCGCCTGAACCACTTCCACCCCGACGCCCCGGACGTGCTCGGGGAGTTCCAGGCCCTCGACATCCGCACGGGCGAAACCCTCTGGAAGCACCGCCGCCGCGCGCCCTACAACACGGCGGCCTTGGCCACAGCGGGCGGCCTCGTCTTCATCGGCGACTGGGAGCGCCATGTCTTCGCCTACGACGCGGCGAGCGGCGAGCAGCTCTGGCAGAGCCGCCTGACGACGATGGCGAACGGCTACCCCATCACCTACGCGGTCGACGGCAAGCAGTACATCGCCTTCGGCGCCGGCGGCCCGCTCGGCGGCTCGAGCTGGACCAGCATCATCCCCGCCGACCTGATCCCGGAGATGCGCAACCCCCGGTCGGGCAACGCCGTCTTCGTCTTCGCGCTGCCTTGACGGCCGATGGCATTTCCGTAGCGTCCATCCTCGCGCGGGAAGGGCCGGGAACGCCATCCCGACCAGGCGCTCTCGGCCGTCTTCGTCCGCTCCGCCCCACTCCGCCGCTCACGTCGTGGACCAACGCGTTCGACGGGGGCGCCGGCGTCCGGGCGGGCGTCGCGCTCGGCTATGACTGGGGAGCCGTCCGGCTCGAAGGCGAGTACTTCCACCGCGTGACGGCCCACGGCGATCAATCCGACATCGACATCTTCGACGACGTGACGCTGGACAAGCGGGAGCAGGAGATCGAGCTTGCGGTCGGCGGCGTCGACGACTGTCGGTCGCACGCCGGCTTCGTGAACGCGTACTACGACTTCGCGCCAGCGGCGGCGTCCTGGACGCCGTACGTCGGGGCCGGGTTCGGCTGGGAACGGGCATCGATCGACTACGTGTCGGTGTGGTTGGGCTCCGAACCCTCGCCCTGCATCATCGATCGCGTCCGCTCAGCTCGGACGGCGTGATGGCTCCGAGGGCCTTCGACCGGGCCTCGTCCACCGCTCTCGCCAGCTCCGCCTTCATGGCCGCCTTCTGCTCGTCCACGAGCTCGATCAGCTCCCGTTCGAGGGCATCCCGGTTGAAGTGCTCGTCGACGACCAGAACGGCGACGTCGACGAGCAGCCAGGCGGCGGCGCCCGCGGCCAGGCCGCCCGCCGCGGCGCCGAGTGCGCTCGCCGTCCTGCCTGCGCTCCTGGTCAACAGTCTCGCGGACAGGCCCTTGATCAGCGTCCTCCCGGCGACCGCGCCGCGGGCGGCGGCACCGGCGGCCAGGATGCCGGTCGGCGGGGCGGAGGTAGTGAATCGACGCACCGCGTCCGGCATCGCGACGCTCAGCATGCTCTCGTACGCCGTGCGAAGTCCCGTCGTTCCGACCTCGGTGCAGGACGTGCCGGCCCCCGGGGGCGGGAGGGCGGGCAGCGTCCGCACCTCGTCGCGCATCCGCCGAGCGATCAGGTCCCGCATCTCCTCTCGCATGACCGTCTCGACGCCGGCAGACGCCTGCCGAACCCGATCGGGCAGGTCGGCGAACAACCGCGAGTCGGTTGCCTGTCTCAGTCGTTCCAGGTGATCGAGGGCCTCCGGCACGAGTTCCGAGTCGTGCCATCGTTCGAGGGCCGCCCGCGCGAGCTGCGACTCTCGCAGCCGATCGAGCGCGCCCTGCACCAGCCTCGAATCTTGCAGTCGTTCGAGGGCCGCCCGCGCGAGTTGCGATTGCAGGAGTTGATTGGGAATCGCCTGCGCCAGTTGCGCGTACTGCCCGGCCAGCGAATAGTGCCAGTCGACGAAGCCGGGAATGCGCGCGTAGACAGGCCCGAACGCCGCGTCCACGTTGTCCCGGAGCGCCCGCTCGGTCAGCGGCAGCGGCTCGCGGCTCAGACGTCCCGCCGCCGATGTCCACCACGCTCTTCCCAGCCGCTCCAACTCGCCGTCCCGCATCCGTTCGCACTCCGGCACGGGTGCGTCCGGAGGCCCCGGGGGCGTCGGCGCGTCCACGCGCAGGAGCAGGTCGATCGAGGCAGTCCCGACCACAATCGACAAGAGCGTCGCCGAGATCAGGACGAGGATCGTCCGCCCAGCCCACGCTGCCCGGCCCGCCCGCTTCCGGGGCGCCGCGGGCGCCACCCCCCACACGTCCGGCCGGTCCGGCGGTTGTCGGCCGGTCTCGAGCGAGTCTCTGTCCGTCATGCCGTCGCCGCCGTTGCTCGTCGACATTACCCGGCCCCTCGATACGGTCCCGCGATCCTGCAGGCCAGCAACATGGACCCCTCCAGCCCGCGGACGAACGCGCCGAACACGACGGCGGCGTTCAGGAAGAAGCCGGTCCACAGGAGCAATCTCATCCCATCCTGCATCCAGGGCGACGTCGCCGCGGTCGTGACGAAGTACCAGGACAGCCCCTCGACCTGCGCGGCGAACGGCAGCGTGTCGTCCACGACGGGGCATGCGGAACGGCCACGGGCGGAGAACGCCTCCAGGGTCCGTTCCAGCGAATCGGGAAAGATGTCCTCCCCGGGTACGGGAATCAGGTAGTAGTTGGCGAGCAGGTAGGCGCCGGTGACTCCCACCAGCACCAGGGTCCCTGCGATGCGGGCGGCAAGGATGTCGGCGACCGTCGTGCGTCGTTCGGCGCCACCCGCGTCGCGCCGGAAATGGCGTCCCGGCCAGCAGGACAGAGCGTGGAACGCGAGCGGCGCAATGGCTGCCGCCGCCCCGAAGAACAACCAATCGGTTGGCCGCGCGAGCGCGGCGAAGACGACCAGGAACGCCGCCAGCGGGACCGCCGCGGCCAGGCTGATCGACCCGGGCAGCCATGTCCGCTGCAGCCGCCGGTGCAGGAACGATCGACGGTCGAGATAGTAGTCGACGGCGAAGCGTCTCCGCTCCAGCCGGTACTCCAGCAGCCCGCAGAAGATCGCGAGCGCGATCAGGGCCGGAAACGCGAGGGCCAGGCAGGAGCGCTCGTAGGAGCGATGCCAGAGGAACACGAGAGCGAGAAACAGCGCGCAGGCGAACAGCGAGTAAACGACGCGGTCGACGCTGCGACCGCGGAGCGTCGTGTGCGCTCTCGGTTCGAGATCAGCGATCCGGCGCATCGCGAGAGTACGCTACTACGTTCGCCCGCGTCCCGACTCGCCGGTTGCGGCTCGGCCTGCCCACTTCGTCATCTCGACGGCGGCGGCGCGGTCCGGAACGGAATCGCAGCGGCGCACGCCGGGTTTCTCCCAGCACCGCGAGAAGGGCGCGCCGCCGGCGTCAGGTGGCGCGAGTCAGCCGCTGCAGACGTTCGGCCGCCGCCCCGAGGGTCGCCCGGCTGCGGCAGAAGGCGAACCGCAGGTACCGTGAGCCCTCGGCGCTCGCCCCGTAGAAGTTGTCCCCGGGGACCGCGGCCACGCCGACGCGTTCGATGACACGAATCGCGGCCGCCATCGGCTCCAGGTCCCCCAGGTCGGGCACGCCGCGGTAGTCGGCGAACAGGTAATAGGCGCCGCGCGGTTCGGTGAAGCGGAAGCCTGCGTCGCGCAGTGCCCCTCCGAGGAGCGCCCGCTTCGCGGCGTACCCCTCCGCGAGGCCGCGGAAGAACTCCGCGGGCATTTCCAGCAGCGTCACCGCCGCCTTCTGGAGCGGCGTCGGCGCCTGGATCACGAGCGTGTCGTGGACGGCGCGAATGACCGGCGTCAGGTGCGGGGGCGCCAGCACCCAGCCCACCCGCCAACCGGTGGCGTTGGCCGTCTTGGAGATCGAGTTGACGACGACCGTCCGCTCTCGCATGCCGTCGAGCCTGGCCAGCGAACGGTGACGCGCGCCGTCGAAGACGATGTGCTCGTAGATCTCGTCCGTGATCACGACGAGGTCGTGCGAACGCGCCACGTCCGCGACGAGCGCCAGATCCGCCGCCTCGAACACCTTCCCCGTCGGGTTGTGCGGCGTGTTCAGGATGAGGAACCGGGCACCATCCGCGGCGCGCCGCAGCTCGTCGGGATCGAGCCGCCACCCCGACCCGTCCGCGCACTCCCGCAGGGTGACGTAACGCGGCGTCAGTCCGAACACCTCGGCCTGCGCGGGGTACATCTCGTGGAACGGCTCCGGCACGACCACCGCGTCCCCGCGGCGGCCGAGTGCGGCCAGCGTAGCGGCAAGCCCCTCGGTGGAGCCGAGCACGACCGTCGTCTCCGTCTCCGGGTCCGGCTCGAAACCGCTCCAGCGAGCCGTGTACGCGGCGATGGCGCGGCGCAGCTCCGGCAGGCCGAAGGGATAGGAGTACTGGTTCAGCTCGTCGGGTGCTCCCTGCAGGTGCCGCAGGGCGTCGCGCAGCGACGCCGCCGGAGCGCTGGCATCGTCGTCCGTCATGCCGGCCGTCCCGGGCGCGGCCTCGGCGCTTGACGGGCGAGTGCCGAATCCGGCCGCCGTGACCAGCTCGAGCCGACGAATGCCCGCGTCGCTCCCGCCGAGCAGCGCCGCCATCGCTCCCCAGACCAATGGATAGGCCGGGGGCTCGTCGGTGAATCCCTGCGCGAGGTTGATGGCTCCGTGCTCGTTCGCGAGCCGGGTCATTCGCCGAATGACCGATTCGCTGACCGGCATCGGCCGCCATTCTACGCCTGCGGAGACGCCCAGGTAGACAACGAAGAAGACGAGCACTCCGTGGGCCAACGGTCCTTCGTCAACGGACAGGCTCCGCGAAATCGACAGGAACAGGCCGCCGGCCGCCGGCGGCGCGGAGGCTCAAGCGAGTGGTCAAGGCGCGGCCAGCCGCGTGGCGGCCGATCCGGTCCGCGCCACAGGACAAAGGGCGGAGTTCGGCGTGCGGAAGTCAGACCCGATCACGTGGAGGGCACCGCCGCCAGTGCGTGTGCCAAGCTGCTCACCAACTGCGCGTCCGCATCGTCCGGCCTCCAATCGGGAATCAGCACGTCGACGGGCGCACGATTGCCGAGGGCAGCCCGCGGCCGAATGAACCAGCGACGGATGCCGGCGTCGTTGTAGGCGCCGCCCAAGTCATCGACCATCAGCGCGAGCGCGTGCAGGCGGGCAGCGACGTCGACCGGGATCCTCCGGGCGCCGGACGAATACCCGCGCACGCTGACGGCGGGCACTCTCAGCAGGCGAGCGAGCACGTCGGCGCCGAGCACGCGCTGCATCGCCCGCCATTCCGTGGCGGTGGCCGGCGACAGCGCGCATCTGGGTTCCTCTCGTTGAAAGTCCACCATCGTCCGAGACTACCCCCGCCACCGTCGCCGCCGGCCGGCCCGCGCGCCGACCGAAGCCGGGCCGGTCCGGTCCCGGAACGGGAACGGGCTTCGCCGACAGCTCATCGAATCGGCTTGACGCCGCCCTTTCGACCCAGACCGTAGCCGACCCGGTAGACGTCAGGAATGTTGACGCGTCCGTCCCGCATGCGGAAAAAGATGCCCAGGGATTCCAACGCTTCCCGAACGCCGTCCGCGCCCCGGTCGATACGGCGGGGCGGCAGCTTGACCTGATCTGCCTCCTCGACCAGCCGGTCCACCACCCGGGCGCTACGCCAGCGCTTCGCGATCTCCTCGAACCCGCACGGCACGACCATCCGCTCGAGCGAACCCATGGCCCGATGTACCCAGGGGTAGTCTTCCTGCACCTCCTGCACACGTATCCGCGATGCAGACTGGACGCCCCGCTTGATGCCCTCGTAATGCAGTGCCGCCTTCCACTCCGGATATCGCTCCGAAGTATCCTCCGCCGCTGCCCTGAGGGCCGCCAGGAACGATCGCGGGCTCACTCGTCCTTCGCTGTCCCCCAGGTGGTTCGGGATCCAGGTGTACGGGAAGCCGCGCCTGTGGTCCGTTCCCATCCATTCGCCGGCGATCTTGTGGAATCTACCGCGTTGCAGTCCCCCGTCGCGAATCAGTGTCCTCGGCACCCACACTACGGAGCGTCCGTCTACCGGGGCGGCCGGCCAGTCCCCGGGCTGCAGGAACTCCCGAAAACTGCCACCGTCCGGCCCGTTCGCCAGCCGGTGCCACAGCAACCCGTACAGCTCGCGCCGCGGCCAGCTCAGTTCCACCATCGACGACAGGACCTTCGACGCGTCCGGAAAGTCACCGACGTCAGCTTCGTTGAACTGGTCGGACCGCAGAAACACCTTCACCCGGAGGCGCCGGTAGGACCGCATCTCCAGCGCGGTCTGCACCAACCCTCGAATCGCCCGGTACATCGCCTTCCAGTCATCGGCACTGCGATCCAGAGCGTCGAACAGAATGAGGAAATAGACTCCCTGGCGATCGCACTCGGTATCCCGATCCACGAACAGTCGGTCGATAGCCTCCGGCTCGTCATCCACGTAGTCCACGCGCTTCGACCACGAACCGCGCGCGCGTAGCGGATGATCGTCAGGCGCCATCTGCCAGGCCTGGACCGTCCGCCAGATCGTTCTCGGCTCGGCTCCCGCCCCCATCAGGCTTCGCAGGACGTCCTTGCCGGGGTACTGATCCGGCGCGGGCCTGACCCCGAACCCGATGCGGACCTGGGCTCCCTGGCTCCACTCCAACGTCGGGTCTTGGCGGCCCAGCAGCCCGCGCACGGCCTCGTCCTGCAGGGCACTCCACCAGAACGTCTTGCCCGCCCCCCGCATGCCGGTGACCAGGGAGCTGTTCGGATCCAGCGCCCTGAGATGGGAGCGCGGAAGGTATACGTGTTCAGGCGACGGGTCGTCACCGTGATGCGCCCCCTCCGGGAGAGCGCAGAACGCTGCGCGTGCTGCTTCGGCAGTGATGTCGCCTGTCATCGCCCGACTCCCCCGCCGCCGATGACCGTGTCGAACCGCATCAGGAAACCCGCATAGGCAGGGGCGACGGCCGCTTCCTCGCTGGGAAGGTCGCGCAGCGAGGCTCCCGCGGCCAGACCACGATTCCATAGTATGGGGACAGGGTGATGGGGAGCCTCGTCGTCATGCAGGTCGAACGAGTATGCATCGCCCGCATCTTCGGCCGGAGGCACCTCGTCGTACACCGACCGAAAGAGGTCCCACGACCGTTCGCGGAACCCTTGCAGGTAACGTGCCGTGTCTCTTTCGGGAGTCAACGCGGATACGATCGACAGCCGCTCCCGGATCTCGGTCGCCAGACCGTAGCGCTCCCAGTGTCGGAAGAGAACGTCGTAGTCGGTCCACGTGCTGTCGGAATCTGTGGCGAACAGAAGGACGTGAGCATCGAGGTCGGTCACCGTGGCCGCGGCGATGTCGTGCAATCCGCTGCGGCTTTCCATGATGATCGCCGTCGGCCTGTGGTTCACCTCCAGTCGAGACAGCAGGCATTCCAGCCGTGCAGACCAGGTGTCACCGGTACTCATGTACACACGACCCAGCTTGGCCAGGTACTCGCCGGGGTCTCGGCCGTGCGCAGGCACGACACGGACGTCGCCCTCCAGATCGCGCGCCCACGCGGGCGCCGCGGTCATCTCTCCTATCACGTACTCGCCTTGCCCGACGAGGTCCTCCACGAACCAATCGGTGACGCCAAACGAAGGAGACGCAGCTGCCTCCAGCATCGCCGACGACAGTCCCGGCGACTCCAGGTCCAGATCGACCACGAGTACACGCTGGCCGCTGGACGCGAGATGCCACGCCAGCACGGCCGCGGTCGTGCTGCGCCCCACGCCGCCCTTGACGGAGAACAGCGTGTAACGACGCGCTCCAGTGGCCGCATGCGGCTTCCCGACCCTCCACCAATCGCCGCCCGTCACAAGGCGCTCTACCAGATAGACGCCGCGACGGACTTCGCGCGCGGTCTCGCGGGTGTTCCCTAGCAGTGAGGGCGTCACGAACAGGACGCCACCGTCGGCAGCGCCATGTGCACCCAGCACGCTGCGCAGGTGAGTGGCTAGACGGTCGAGTGCCTCCCGGGACGACACATCGGCTTCCACTTCCTCCGACACCGCGACCCGCACCTGGCCATGGAGATTCCGCACGAGGTAGATGGGCTCAGCCCTCTCCGGGATTGCTCCTGCCGACGCGACCGCGTCGACGACGCGCGCCCAGATTGCGTCGAAAGCGACGAACTCCGGTATCACGCTCTCCGCTCCTCGGCCAGGCTCTGCACCATGGTTCGAACCGCCCGCGCCGCTTCCGCGTGCCGTTGGACACCCTCCTGCTTGAAGTGCCGCCGATGCGCGTAGCGGTCATGATGCGACCAGTCCGCGAACGGCTCGCCCTCCGGAAGCAATCTCAGATACCGCTGGCCACCGCGACCGGCAGCGAAGGCCGCGAACGCCTGCCATATGCGCGGGACGTGCTCCTGGTGTTCACGCTCTACGGGCTTGCCGGTTTCGTCGACCGGCATTCCGAGGCACTGCATCACCGCCTTCAGGCCGCACTCCGCGCTGAAACCGTACAACTGGTCGGCGTTCGCCCAGCGCTCCTCCACGACCATAAGCTGGGCATCCTCCCAACAGCGATGATGTGCGTCGACGAAATCGGCCGGATGCGGCATCTGGGCTATTCGAGATCCAAGTATCGAGATGACCGCCGAGGTCGGGCCGTCAGTGGAACGTACGCCACCGACTCCACGGAGGCACACCGGGGATCCCTCGTGCAACGGGGCACTGTGACGTCAAGAACGGCGACCAGACGACCCGGTCCCGGCAGGGCGGCCCGAGACGGGCAGCCCGCCGGGATCCGGGGACGAATCTGCGGGGGCTACTCGATCGCCTCGTAGACGAGGGTCTGGAACTCGCGCTCGAGGTCGTAGGCCGCGAACGGCATGAACTGGGTCCAGACCATGCCGACGAGCTCGTCCTCGGGGTCGATCCAGAAGAACGTGTTGGCGGCGCCGGCCCAGCGGTAGACGCCGTTGTTGTCGGGCTCCGGGGAGGCGTCCTCGTCCATCATGACCGCGAAGCCGAGGCCGAAGCCGTAACCGGGGCTCATGAACGTCCCGAGCTCGATCGGGACCAGCGCGTCCGGCAACCGGTTCTCGCGCATCTTGGCCACGGTGTCCGCGCCCAGAATGCGCACGTCGCCCAGGGTGCCTCCCTCGAGGAGCATCTGGGCGAAGCGGATGTAGTCGGACGCGGTCGAGGTCAGGCCGCCGCCGCCCGACGGGAAGTTGGGCGGGCTGGTGTACTCGCCCTCCGTCGGGGAGTCGGCGATGACCAGCGCGTCGTCGGCCTTCGCGTAGTTCGCCATGAAGCGGCCGCGCTTCTCCTCGGCGACCCAGAACGCCGTGTCGTCCATGTCGAGCGGATCCAGGATGCGCTTCTGGACGAACGCGTCGAACGGCTGCCCGGAGGCGACCTCTACGATGCGGCCCAGGATGTCGGTCGAGACGCTGTAGGTCCAGCGCGTCCCGGGGCTCGCGACCAGCGGCAGCTCGGCGATGCGCCGGGCGAAGTCGTCGAGACCCTCGGCCGCGGCGAGCGGGTTCGACTCGACGTAGAGGGCGTCGACGGCCGAGTCGCCGAAGAACCCGTAGCTGAGGCCCGACGTGTGCGTCAGCAGGTGCTCGACCGTGATCGGACCGTCCGCGGCGACGCGCTCGCCGCCCGCGGCGAGGACCTTGACGTCGCCGAACTCCGGCACGAACTTCGACAGCGGATCGTCGAGCGCGACCTTGCCCTCTTCGACCAGGATCATCGTCGCGACGCTGGTCACCGGCTTGGTCATCGAGTAGATGCGGAAGATGTCGTCCCGCTCCAGCGGGTCGCCGCTGGCCGTGTCGCGGGTCCCGACCGCCTCCCAGTGAACGACCTGCCCGCGGCGCGCGACCATGGTCATCACGGCGGCCAGCCGGCCGTCGTCGACGTAGGCCTGCATCGCCGGCGCGATGCGGTCGAGCGCGTCCGCGGACATCCCGACCGTGCCCGGGCTCGCGACCGGAAGCCCGGCGTCCGTCCCGGCATCGTCCGGGGCGGTGGACTGGGCGAGGGCGGCCGGCGCGAGCGCCGCGGAGAACACGGCGGCCCCGACGAACCCGACCGCGAACCGTGTGGATCGACGAATCATGAACGCCTCCCTTTCTGCTTCCCTATGTGCCTCTGAAACGAGTCTCTGACCTCAGCGTTCGACACGAGGCCGTTTCCGGCGCGGGACGGACTGGGCGCGGCGCAACGCGGAGTCCCGGCCCGTCTCCCGGGACGACCGGCCCGCCCCGCCCCGCAAGGCAACGCGCGAAGCTCCCCGTGGCCCATCTCGGGCGCGAGACGGCCTGCCCCGCGGCCCCGGGGTCGCGTACGCATCGTACCCCCTGTCGGCACGGGCGCGCCACGCGCCGACGGCGGCACCCCGCGAGCGCGGCGGACCGCCGCGTCCCTTCGGCACGGTGCTCCCGCTCCGGGGGGTCGGCGGCGCGCCGGTGGGCGGCGCACCCCGCCCGGTCGGCACGGTGCTCCACTGTGCGATGATGTAAGGCGCAATCGCCGCGCCCGCCGGCCGCGCGACGCGCCGGCGGGGCGCAGGTCACGAAATGGAGGCACTCAGATGAAGCGGATAAAGCCCGCCCTCGACAGCCCGGCCGCTCTTGCGCTCGCCCTGCTCTGCCTTGTCCCGCTTGCGATCGGCTCGCCCGCCGCCCAGTCCGACGACGACGCGATCGCCACCGCTTTGATGGCGGCGCCGCCGGCCCTGGCCGGCAGCGCGATGGTCATCCGGCTGGACGACGCCGGCGAGTACGAGGTTCTCCGCGAGGGCGACAACGATCTCGTCTGCTGGGACCGTTCCGACCAGCCGAACATGTCGTTCAGCGTGCAGTGCACGAGCGTCGGCAACCTCCCCCGCATCCAGCAGAACCGCGCCTGGGCGATGTCCGGCCAGAGCGCCGAGGAGATCCGCGGGCTGCAGGATGCCGCCGAGGCGGACGGCACCCGCGAGGTGTCGGTCTACGGCAGCATGTACTACACCGTGGCAGGAGCCGACGCCGACTCCGCCGCCCTGCACATGACGATCGCCGTTCCGTTCGCCACCGGCGAGTCCCTCGGCCTTCCGGAAGAGGGAAGCTACACGCGCGCCGGCACCTGGGTCATGCAGGCCGGAACGTCGGCGGCGCACATCATGTTGCCGGGTCGCTAGAATCCGTCGTGGCGGCGGCCGTTGGCCCGCGCCATCCGCGACGACGCCGCCCGATCGCCCGCCCGGCGATCGGGCGGCGTGCGCTTGCAGCCGGCCTCGCCGCGGGTGACGCCCGCCCGCAGGCGCCGCCTCACCCGACTCCAACTTGCGCAGGCTCTGACGGAGGTAACCAGATGAAGCGGATCGCACTCGTTCCAGGGCTCGTGGCGCTCGCCTCCGCCGTGGCTCTGGCGCAGCCGGCCGGCGACGGCGACAACTGGCCGCACTTCCGCGGCCCCACCATGAACGCCGCCGTCGCCGACAACCCGAACCTGCCCGAGACCTGGAGCCAGACCGAGAACGTCGAGTGGGTGACGGACATCCCCGGCCTGGGCTGGTCTAGTCCCGTCGTCTGGGGCAACAAGGTGTTCCTGACCACGGTGACCGCGATCGGCGACTTCGAGCAGCCGAAGCCCGGCCTCTACGCGCCGCGCGGGCGTCCGGATCCTCCGCCGATCGACCACGACTGGCTGGTCTACTGCCTCGACCTGGAGACGGGCGACATCCTGTGGCAGCGTTCGGTCGCCGAAGGGGTGCCATCGTTCCCGCGGCACCAGAAGAGCACCTACGCGTCCGAGACCCCGACGACGGACGGCGAGCACGTCTACGTCCGCTTCGGCGACCTTGGCACCTACGCGTTCGACATGGACGGCAACGAGGTCTGGAGCGCCCTGACGCCGTATCGGCGCACGCGGTCCGAATGGGGCTCGGCCTCCTCCCCCGTCGTCCACGGCGACATGCTAATCGTCGTCTACGACAACGAGGAGGAGTCGTGGATCGCCGCGCTCGACAAGCGGACCGGCGAGGAGCTCTGGCGCCGGTCCCGCGACGAGGGCTCCACCTGGGCCACGCCCTTCGTCTGGGAGAACGACCTGCGCACCGAGATCGTGACCTCGGGCGTGAGGCGCATCCGCTCCTACGACCTCGACGGCAACCTGCTGTGGGAGATGGACGGGCGGATGTCCTGGGCCGCGATCCCGACGCCGTTCGCCGCCCACGGCCGGGTCTACGTCAACTCCGGCTACTTCGGCGACAACCACCGCCCGGCCTACGCGATCCAGCCCGGCGCGAGCGGCGACATCACGCTCGCCGACGGGGCGTCGTCAAACGACTACGTCGCCTGGTACCAGCCGCGGGCCGGCAACTACAACACGTCGCCGCTGATCTACGGCGACGTCTACTACAGCCTGCTCGACCGCGGCTTCTTCGAGGCCTACGACGCGCTGACCGGCGAGCCGGTCTACCCGCGCCGGCGGATCCGGGTGGGGGCCAGCTTCACCTCGTCGCCGTGGGCCTACAACGGCAAGGTCTTCGCGCTCAGTGAGCAGGGCGACACCTACGTCATCCGGGCCGGCCCGGACTACGAGGTCCTCGGCGTCAACCGCCTCGACGAAATGGCCATGGCCTCGCCGGCCGTCGTCGGCGACCGGCTGCTGATCCGGACGGCCACCAGGCTGTACAGCATCCGGAAGACGGCCACGGACTGAACGCGGAACGAACGGAGTGACGGTCATCTCGCGGCGGGCGTTGCTCGGCGGCCTGCTGGCCCCGGCAGCGCTCGCCGCCCCCGCGCGTGCGCAGGCGGAGGCGGGCGAGATTCTCCTGCACGGCGCGCCCCGGCCGCTCGCCGGCGACGCGGTCACGCACGACTGGCCCTACTTCCTCGGACCCACCCACGACGCCGTCTCGACCGAGACCCGGCTCAGCCGCACGCTCCCGCCTCCGCTTCTCTGGGAGCTCGCCAAGGGAAGCGGTTACGCCTCCCCAGCCATAGTCGGCGACCGGCTGGTCTTCATGCACCGTATCGGCGGGCACGAGATCGTCGACTGCCTGCACCCGGAGACGGGCGCCCGGCAGTGGACCTTCCGCTACCCGAGCGCCTACGAGGACCGCTACGGCTACAACAACGGCCCCCGCTCGAGTCCGGTCATCGATCCGGCCCGAGGGCTCGTGTACACGATGGGCGCCGAGGCGGTCCTCCACTGCCTGGCGCTCGCATCGGGCGCCGTCGTCTGGCGGCGTGACCTGCGCCGCGACTACGGCGTGCGGCAGGACTTCTTCGGCGTCTCGGCGACGCCCCTGATCGAGGGCGACCTGCTGATCGTCAATGCGGGCGCTCCCGACGGCGGTTGCGTCATCGCCTTCGACGCCGCCGGCGGCCGCGAGGTGTGGCGGGCCGGCACCTGGGGACCGAGCTATGCCTCACCAGTTCCCGGCGTCGTGCACGGGGCCCGGCGCGTATTCGTGTTCGCGGGGGGCGAGTCGAGCCCGCCGAGCGGCGGACTGCTCTCCATCAATCCGGCGAACGGGGCGGTCGACTTCGAGTTCCCCTTCCGCAGCCGCACCTACGAGTCGGTCAACGCCTCCTGCCCGGTGGTGTTCGACGACCGGGTGTTCGTCTCCGCCAGCTACCGCACCGGGGGCGCGCTCGTCGCGGTGCAGCCGGACTTCACGCACGAAGTGGTCTGGACGACACGGGAGTTCGCGCTCCACTACAACACCGCCATCCACCGCGACGGCCACCTCTACGGCTTCGACGGGCGGAACATGGGCGACTCGTCGCTGGCGTGCGTCGACGCGGCCAGCGGGCAGGTGGTCTGGCGCGCGGCGCCGACGTGGACCGAGACGTTCGAGATCGGCGGGCGCCGCGGCCAGCAGATCCTGGGCACGGCCCGCGGCTCGCTGCTGGCCGCGGACGGGCAGTTCCTCTGCCTCGGCGAGCTCGGCCACCTGCTGTGGATGGACCTGACGCCGCGCGGCTACCGCGAGATCTCCCGGGCGTGGCTCTTCGCGGCCCGCGAGTCGTGGGCGCTCCCCGTGCTCAGCCGCGGCCTGCTCTACGTCGTGCAGAACGCCCGCGACCTCATCCGGGGAACGCCGCCGCGGCTGCTCTGCTACGACCTCCGCGCGTGATCGCTACCTCACTTCGTCGACGCGCTGGGTGTCCTTGCGGCGTGCGCCAGCCATGATGCCGTGCATGCCGATGTTCCCCTCGTGGCAGGCGTACTCGAAGAGCGGGCCGTCGGTCCGCCGGAGCGGCATCATCATCGTCCACGGACGCGCGTAGTTGTTCGGGTCCTCCACCGTGAACTCGTACATCACGGTGTCGGGATCGACGCGCCGGAAGCGCTCGACGAGCTCCGTGTCGCGGCTGGAGCCGCGCAGGCTCGTCTCGGTGAGGAAGCTCGT
>JAPOWL010000464.1 GCA_026707615.1 Acidobacteriota bacterium
CGCGCG
This sequence comes from Acidobacteriota bacterium, assembly GCA_026707615.1. Taxonomy (GTDB): domain Bacteria; phylum Acidobacteriota; class Vicinamibacteria; order Vicinamibacterales; family UBA8438; genus JAGWAJ01. Next base: position 7 of record JAPOWL010000464.1, read on the forward strand.
GAGCGGACGGCGAGACGCGACCCGCGCCTGTCGCTCGAGGAGCGCTTCCGCGACCCCGCGGGCTTCGTGGCGGCGGTGCGCGGCGCCGCCGGCGAGTCGGTCGCGCGCCGGCTCCTGCTGCCGGAGGACGCCGAGGTGCTCATCGAGATGGCGGAGGAGAGCGACATCCTGAAGTAGCGCGCCGCTGTGAGCTGAGCGGCGCGCCCGGACGGGCGCGATGGGCGTCCGCGCGGGCACGGACGACGATCGTGTTGCGTCGCAGAGTCCTGGCGCGCGCCCTGACGGGTGCAGGGGGGAGTCGCCGGCTCGAACTCCTGCACGGCAGTTCGTGGGTGACTATCGGAACGGGGCCGTTCGGTCGGGAGGGATCCGATGACACCAGCCCGGAAGCAGATTGCCGTCGTCGCGGCGGTCGTTGCAGCCGCAGGGGTCGCGGCGTGCGGCGGCGGGCCGACGACGCCCGCCGTGCCCGCGGACATCGCGATCGTCGGCGCCCGGTTGATTGACGGCACCGGCGGGGAACCGATCCCGGACTCGGTGCTCCTGATCCGCGGCGACCGCGTCGTGGCCGCGGGGACGCGGGCGGACACCGGCCTGCCGGCGGAGGCGGCGGTCGTCGACGGTGCCGGGAAGACCGTCATTCCGGGGCTGGTCGACATGCACGTCCACTACCTGGGTGACCGCGCCACAATCGACCGGCAGTTCCGGACCCAGCTCTACTTCGGCGTCACCACCGCGCGGAGCATCGGCGCCGACGGCCCCGAGCTCGTCCCGCTGATGCTCGAGGCGCACGCGGGCCGCCCCGACGCGCCGCGCGTGTTCACGGCGGGCCGCGGGTTCACCGCCCCCGACGGTTTCAACGCGGCCCTCGCGCAGCAGCCGGCCACCGAAGAAGAAGCGCGCGAGATGGTCCGCGAGTTGGCCGCGCAGCGCGTCCACTTCGTCAAGATGTGGGTCAACGCGGTCCCGGAGCCGGGCGACACGATCTCACCGGAGATCCGTACCGCCATCGTCGACGAGTCGATCGCGAACGGCCTCGTGCCGGTGGCCCACATCGACGACGAGGCCGACGGCCGGCAGCTCGTCGAGGCCGGGCTGCGCGACTTCCTGCACTCGACCGTGCTCACCTTCGGCCCCGGCGCAGGGGCCCCGGTGGACGATCCGGAGCCGTCGGCCGAGTTCATCCGGATGAGCGTGGAGAACGGCGTCGCGTTCACGCCCACGCTGTCCATCATCCAGAACAACTGGCACTTCGCCGAGCGCCCGGAGCTCCTCGAGAACCCGGAGTTGCGTGCCGCGTTCAACGCCGACGCGCTGGCCCGCTGGGAGGACCCGGAGGCGCGGGCGGAGGTGGTCGAGGCGCCGGAGTTCGAGGACCGCAAGGCGGCGTTCCGGCAGGTGCAGGACTTCGTGAAGACCATGCACGACGCCGGCGCCCGCGTCGCCCTGGGCACGGACGCCGGCACGCCCAACGTGCCCATGGGCTGGGGCGTCCACCACGAGCTGGAGCTCTACGTCGAGGCGGGGCTGACGCCGATGCAGGCGCTCGTGGCGGCCACCGCCACCGGCGCAAGCCTGACGCCGCCCGTCGGCGAGGCCGAGTTCGGGACGCTCGAGGTGGGCAAGATCGCGGATCTCGTCGTGCTCGATGCCGACCCGCTGGCCGACATCCGCAACACGCTGCGCATCGACCGGGTGATGAAGGCGGGCGCCTGGGTCGATCGCGAGGGCCTGCTGCCGCCGGCCCCGTAGCTACGAAGCGCCCTCCGGCCGCCCGACGAAGCGGTAGCCGACGCCGCGCACCGTCAGCAGGTGCCGGGGGCGCGCCGGCTCGGGCTCGATGTAGCGCCGGAGCCGGGCGACGAAGTTGTCGACCGTGCGGGTGTCCGTGTCGTGCCGCACGCCCCACACCTCCTCGAGGAGCGTCTTGCGGGAGACGGTTTCGCCCTCGTGCCGCACGAGGTAGCCGAGCAGGGTCGCCTCCATCACCGTGAGCGGCTGGTCCGCCGCGCCGTCCCCGCCCCGCACCACCTGGTGGCGGAAGTCGATGCGCCTCCCGGCCACGCGGTACTCGTCGAGCTCCAGCTCCCGCCCGTCCGCCTCGTCGCCCCGCAGCCAGCGCCGGCGCCGGAGGAGGCCATCGACGCGGGCGAGGAGAATCGGGAGGTCGAACGGCTTGGGCAGGTAGTCGTCGGCGCCCGCCTCGAATCCGTGCAGCACGTCGTCGGTGCTTGAGCGCGCGGTGAGCAGCATCACCGGCACGAACTGCCGCGCCGCGCGCAGGCGCCGCACCACCTCGAATCCGTCGAGACCGGGCAGCATCACGTCGAGCAGGACGACGTCGAAGCGGCTGCCGTCCGGGTCGGCGCGCACGAGGCGCTCGAGGGCGACGGCGCCGTTCTCCTCGACCTCCGCCGCGTGCCCCTCCGCCTCGAGATTCAGCTTCAGGCCGGCGGCGAGGGGCTCTTCGTCCTCGACGATGAGACCGCGGCTCATGAGGAGGCCTTGAGCGGCAGCTCCAGCGTGAAGGTGCTCCCGCGGTCGGCCCCCCGACTCTCGGCGTAGGCTCGCCCGCCGTGACGCCGCGCCACCGCCAGGACAATCGACAGGCCGACCCCGGTGCCGCGCACGCGCGACCGCAGCGCGGCCGGCAGGCGATAGAAGCGCCGGAAGACGCGCTTCAGCTCGTGACCGGTGATGCCGATCCCCTGGTCGCGCACCGTCACCGCCACCCGCCGCGCACCGATGCGGACCACCTCCACCGCGACGCGGACGCGCTCACCCGAGTACTTGATCGCGTTGTCGACGAGGTTGGTGACCGCGGCGGTCAGCTCCTCGCGGTCACCCTGGACGACCAGCGTCCCGAGGGGCGCGCGGTGGACGTACTCCACCTCGCCGTTCTCGAAGTGATGGCGCTTGCCGGCGAGCGACACGCACTCGCCGACGACCTCGGTCAGGTCGACGTCGGTCGGGCTCTCCACCCGGCGGGTGTTGCCGGTCTTGCCCGCGAGCAGAATCTGGTCGATGGTCCGCTGCAGGCGGTCGGAGTCGTCGAGCATCGTGTCGATGACCTCGTTCCGCTTGCCGGTCGTGAGCTCGCGCTGGCGCAGCGTCTGCAGGTAGAGCTTGATGCTCGCCAGCGGCGTCTTCAGCTCGTGCGTCACCGCGTGGATGAAGGCGTCGTGCTGCTCGCTGCGGCGGATCTCGCGGATCAGGAACGCCGTGTTCAGCGTCAGGCCGCCGACGAGCACGACGAAGCTGACCACGCCGAGCAGCAGGAGCAACCCGGTCCGCCAGTTGACGACGATGAAGCCGATGTTGAGCGCGACCGCGACCGCGATCAGCGCGCTGCCGAGCAGCGCCACGAGGACGATCGACCGCGTGCGGCTGCCGCCGAATCGCTGCATCCGAGGCACAGCATACCCAATGCGGCGCTACGATTCCCGTTTCGGCCGCCGGTTGGCGGGCAGGGTCTCCTTGCGGAGACGAATGCTGGCGGGGGTGATCTCGACGAGCTCGTCGTCGTTGATGAACTCGATCGCCTGCTCCAGGTTCAGCAGACGCGGGGGGACGAGCCGCAGCGCCTCCTCGGCGGTCGACGAGCGCATGTTGGTGAGCTTCTTCTCCTTGGTGACGTTGACGTCGAGGTCGGCCGGCCGCGCGTTCTCGCCGATGATCATCCCTTCGTAGACCGGCATGCCGGCATCCACGAAGATCTCGCCGCGCTCCTGCAGGTTGTAGATGGCGTAGGCGGTTGCCGTCCCGGCGCGGTCGGCCACCAGGGCGCCGCTCGGCCGGCCGGGGATCGGCCCGCTCCAGGGCTCCCAGCCGGCGAACAGGTGGTTCATGATGCCGCTGCCGCGGGTGTCGGTGAGAAACTGCGACCGGAACCCGATCAGCCCGCGCGTCGGGATCCGGAACTCCAGCCGGACCCGCCCGCTGCCGTGATTCA
>JAPOWL010000629.1:0-1383 GCA_026707615.1 Acidobacteriota bacterium
GCGCTGACGGCGGCCGACCCGGCCGCGCAGTCATCATCCTCGAACACCAGGACCGGATCGCAGGAACGGGGCGGAGCCGATGGGAGCAAGAACGCTGTTTCTGGCCTGGCAGGACGACGAGACCCGGGAGTGGTTCCCCGTGGGCCGGCTGGACGCCGACGTCCAGCGCTCGGAGTTCCGGTTCCGGTACACGGGAGGTGCGGCACGCGCGCAGAAGGAGGTCGGGTTCGGGCTCACGGCCGACTTCCCGGGCCTGCGGGACGACTATCGGGCCAGCGAGCTCTTCCCCCTGTTCCGCAACCGGATCATGACGCGCGGGCGGCCCGACTTCGCCGACTACGTCGCGAGCCTCGACCTCCGGGCGGAGGCCGACCCGGTCGAGATTCTCGCCGCGGACGGCGGCCATCGGGTCACGGACACCTTCGAGGTGTTCCCGAAGATCGAGAAGGGCGCCGACGGCGGCTTCCTCTGCCGCTTCTTCCTCCACGGCTGGCGCTACGCGAACGGGGAGGCCCAGGAGCGGCTCGACCGCCTCGTCCCCTACGAGGGGCTGCACGTGGCGCTCGAGCTCACGAACGACGCCGTCCCGCTCGCCGTCCAGATCCAGACGCGCGACTACCACATGATCGGCTGGGCGCCCCGCTACCTCGTGAAGGACCTGATGATGGCCGTCGCGGAGGGCCCCGGGACGTGCATCGCGCAGGTGATCCGGCTCAATCCGCTCGAGGCGCCCTCCAGGCAGCGGCTGCTGATCCAGATGAAGGGCAACTGGGGAAGCCACGAGCCGATGACGGACCAGGATTTCGAGCCGCTGGTCGGGTAGACGACCCACGAGCATGGAGCTGTCGGCGTTCGGGCGGCGGTTGACGAGCGACTCCGGCACGCGCTCCCTCATGGACGACCTCGGCGACATCGCGTCGGCCGGCGGCGGCATCATGAACCTGGGCGGCGGCAACCCGAGCCTCATTCCGGCCGCGGAGGCCGTCTTCCGCCGCCGCATGCGAGCGTTCCTGGAGCGGGACCGCGCGTTCGAGCGCGCGATCGGAGCCTACGGCGGCCCCGACGGCGACCGCGGCTTCGCCCGCGCGCTGGCCGGCTTCCTGCAGGACGAGCTGGGCTGGGCCGTCACGGAGCGGAACATCGCCCTGACGAACGGCAGCCAGTCCGCCTTCGTCGCCCTGTTCAACCTGCTCGCCGGCCCGATGTCCGACGGCCGGCCCGCGCGCCGCATCCTGCTCCCGCTCGCCCCCGAGTACATCGGCTACGCGGACATCGGCTTCGCGCCGGGCGTCCTCACCGCCTGCCGCTCGACCATCCGGGAGCTCGGGGACCAGCTGTTCAAGTACGGGGTGGACTTCGACGCGCTGGAGGCGGTGGACGGCA
>JAPOWL010000629.1:1393-3950 GCA_026707615.1 Acidobacteriota bacterium
TGGACGGCATCGGCGCCATCTGTCTCTCGCGCCCCACGAACCCGACCGGCAACGTCGTCACCGACGCCGAGGTGGAGCGCCTGCGCGCCGTGGCCCGCGCCCGCGGCGTGCCCCTCATCCTGGACAACGCCTACGGCCCTCCGTTCCCGGGCATCGTCTTCGGCCGGGCGACGCCCGTCTGGGACGAGCAGACGGTCGTCTGCCTCAGCCTGTCGAAGCTCGGGCTGCCGGCGTTCCGCACCGGCATCGTGGTTGCGAACGAGGACATCATCGAGGCGCTCGTCGCCGCGACGGCCATCTTCTGCCTCTCGCCGGGCGGCCTCGGCCCCGCGTTCGCCGCCGATCTCGTCGCCAGCCGCGAGGTGCTCGCGCTGGTCCGGGACGTCATCCGCCCCCACTACGCCGATCGCGCCCGGCGCGCCGTCGACCGGCTCCGGGCCGGCCTCGAGGACTACGACGTCCGCATCCACAAGCCGGAGGGGGCGTTCTTCCTGTGGTTGTGGATGCGCGGCCTGCCCGTCACGAACGCCGCCCTCTACGAGCGGCTCAAGGCCCGCGGCGTCATCGTCGTCTCCGGGCACTACTTCTTCCCGGGTCTCGAGGACGACGACTGGCCGCACAAGCGAGAGTGCATCCGCATCAGCTACGCGGACGACCGGGACCGCATCGAGCGCGGGCTCGACATCATCGTCGACGAGGTGCGGCGGGCGTACGACCAGGACGAGGCGTAGACTCCCCGGAGGGCCGATTGGCGGCGCCCGCGCCGCCACGACGGCGGAGCCGTCAGGCGACGATTGGCGGGCTACACTCCCCGGATGGACAAGCTCAAGCTCTTCATCGACGGCCGCTTCGTCGAGAGTTCCGCCGGCGGTTTCGACGTGACCGACCCCGCCACGCAGGAGGTGCTCTGCGAGGTGCCGTTCGCCACCGCGGGCGAGGTGGACCGCGCGGTCCAGGGGGCGATGACGGCCTTCCGCGCGTGGCGCGACGTGCCGACCCCGGAGCGCGCGCGGCTGCTGTTCGCCTACCAGGACGTCCTCAAGAAGAACCAGGACGACATCGCGCGCCTGCTGTGCCGCGACACCGGCAAGACCTGGGAGGACGCGCGGGGCGAGGTCTGGCGCGGCATCGAGGTGGTGGAGCACGCCTGCAGCATCGCCACCCTGATGATGGGCGAGACGGTCGAGAACGTCGCGCGGGGCATCGACACCTACAGCCTCGTCCAGCCCCTCGGGGTGTGCGCCGGCATCTCGCCGTTCAACTTCCCGGCCATGGTGCCGCTGTGGATGTTCCCGCTGGCCGTCGCCTGCGGCAACACCTTCGTGCTCAAGCCGTCGGAGCAGGATCCGACGGTGCCCAACCGCCTGATGGAGCTGCTGGCCGACGCCGGGGCCCCCGACGGGCTGGTGCAGGTGGTCCACGGCGGGAGGGAGCAGGTGGAGGCGCTGCTCGATCACCCGGACGTCCGCGCCATCAGCTTCGTCGGCTCCGCGCCCGTCGCCCGGGCCGTGTACACCCGGGCCGCGGCCAACGGCAAGCGCGTGCAGGCGCTCGCCGGGGCGAAGAACCACCTGGTCGTCCTGCCCGACGCCGACAAGCGGCAGGCCGTCGCGAGCCTGGTCGGCGCGGCCTGCGGCGCCGCCGGCCAGCGCTGCATGGCGGTCAGCGCCGCCGTGCTCGTCGGCGCCGCCGCGGACTGGCTGGGGGACTTGCGGGACGCCATGGCCGCGGTGCGCCCGGGCGCGTGGGACGACGAAGGTGCGGCCTACGGCCCGCAGATCACGCGCGCCGCGCGAGACCGGATCCTGGGCTACATCGAGCGCGGCAAGGCGGAGGGCGCCGACTGCCTGCTCGACGGCAGCGACTGCGCCGTGGCCGGCCGCCCCGACGGCAACTGGGTCGGCCCGACGCTGTTCGGCGGCGTCACCCCCGACATGTCGATCTACCGCGACGAGATCTTCGGCCCCGTCCTCGTCACCTCCCGCGTGGAGACGCTGGGCGAGGCCATCGACCTGGTGAACGCCAACCCGTACGGCAACGGCGTCTCCCTGTTCACGTCGTCGGGCGGCGCCGCGCGCCGCTTCCAGCGCGAGGTCGAGGTGGGTCAGGTAGGCATCAACGTGCCCATCCCGGTCCCCCTGCCGTTCTTCTCGTTCACCGGCTGGAAGGGCTCCTTCCTCGGCGACCAGCACGTCTACGGCAAGGAGGCGGTGCGCTTCTACACCGAGACGAAGACGGTCACCGCGCGCTGGCTCGACGACGCCCCGGCCGGCGACCCCAACATGACGATCAAGCTCCGGTAGACAGTCGCCCGGCGGCTCAGCCCCTGATGTCGAACAGCAGGTAAACGGCAAAGGCGCGCCGGTCCTTCACGGGCACACGCCGGAAACGGGGCCGTCCCCTCGATGAGCTCGCCAGGTCTCTGGCCGTGGCAATGAAGTCAAGCGCTTGCACGCTTCAGGCTCCGCTCCAGTCGCGGCCATTCGGACTTCTTGACGAATGATGGACTCGGAAACTCCCCTACTCCGGCTTCGATCAGCTTCGGGCGAATTCGACG
>JAPOWL010000169.1 GCA_026707615.1 Acidobacteriota bacterium
TCCTCGACCTGTTCCGGGCCGACTACACCTTCGCCGACGAGCGGCTGGCCCGTCACTACGGGATTCCCGGGGTGGCCGGGCGCCGCTTCCGGCGCGTGCCGTATCCCGACGATACGCGCCGCGGCATCCTGGGCCACGGCAGCGTGCTGGTCCTCACCTCGCTCGCCAACCGCACGTCGCCGGTGCTGCGCGGCAAGTGGGTGATGGAGGTGCTGCTGGGCACGCCGCCGCCCCCTCCGCCGCCCGACATCCCCGCGCTGGAGGACGCCGAGGGCTTCCGGGACGGCCGGCGCCTCACGACCCGCGAGCGGATGGAGGTGCACCGGTCGAACCCGAGCTGCGCTTCGTGCCACCGGCTGATCGACCCTATCGGGCTGGCCCTCGACAACTTCGACGTCACCGGGAAGTGGCGCCGGCGGGAGCACGGGATACCCCTCGACACGCGGGGCGTGTACTACGACGGCACGCCGGTGGCATCGCCGCGCGAGCTGGTCGACGCGCTGCTGGCGCGGCCCGTCCCGCTCGTGCGCACCTTCACCGAGAACCTGCTGGCGTTCGCCACCGGCCGGCGGGTCGAGCACTTCGATCAGCCCACGGTCCGCGCCATCACGCGCGCGGCCGAGGGAGACGACTACCGCATGGCATCGTTCATCATGGGTGTGGTCGGAAGCGACGCGTTCCAGCGCAAGCGGGGCGGCTGAGCGCGCGGTTCAGATACAGGAGAGACCATGTCGTTCATCACCGGAACGCACCTGCCGCGCCGCACGTTCCTGCGCGGAATGGGCGCCGGCGTGGCGCTGCCGCTGCTCGACGCGATGATCCCGGCGGGCCGCCTCGGGCGCACCGTCGCGGCGGCCGCTGCGGACGTGACGCGCCTGGTCTGCATCGAGGAGGTCCACGGGCTGCCCGGCTGCAACGAGTGGGGCGCGAGCCGCCACCTGTTCGCGCCGGCCGCGACGGGCTCCGACTTCGAGCTGCCGGACGAGAGCGCGCTGAAGCCGCTCGAGCCGTTCCGCGACCACCTGACCATCGTCAGCAACACCGACGTGCGCATGGCCGAGGCCTTCAGCCCGCCGGAGATCGGCGGCGACCACTTCCGCTCGTCGGCCGTCTTCCTGACCCAGTCCCACCCGAAGCAGACGCAGGGCTCGGACCTCTTCGTCGGCACGTCGCTCGACCAGCTCTACGCGCGGCGGTTCGGCCAGTCGACGCCGATGCCGTCGCTCCAGCTCTGCATCGAGAACCTGGATCAGGCCGGCGGCTGCACCTACAACTACTCGTGTGCCTATACGGACTCCATCAGCTGGGCGTCACCGAACGAGCCGCTGCCGATGATCCGCGACCCGCGGGTCGCCTTCGAGATGCTGTTCGGGGCCGGCGGCACGCCGGAGGAGCGGGCGGAGCGGCGCGCGACCCGGCGCAGCATCCTCGACTGGATCCTGAGCGACGTGGCGGAGGTCCGCAGGGAGCTCGGCCCCGTCGACCGCCGGCGCCTGGACCGTTACCTCGACGACGTCCGCGAGGTCGAGCGCCGCATCCGGATGGTCGAGGGGCGCAACGACGGCGGCGAGCCGCGCGAGCTGCCCGACGCGCCGCGCGGCGTGCCCGACTCGTTCTCCGAGCACATGCAGCTCCTGTTCGATCTCCAGGTGCTCGCGCTGGAGACCGACATGACGCGCGTCATCTCGTTCAAGACCGGCCGCGACGCGCAGAACCGCGTGTTCCCGGAGAGCGGCACCAACCGGCCGTTCCACCCCGCCTCGCACCACGGCAACAACGAGGAGCGGATCCTCGACTTCAACACGATCTGCCGCTACCGCGTCGGTCAGTTGCCCCATTTCCTCGAACGGCTGCGGGACACGATGGAGGGGGACGGGTCGCTCCTCGACAAGACGGCGATCATCTGGGGCTCGCCGATGGCCGACGCCAACATCCACAACCACCGGCGCTGTCCCCTGATCCTGCTCGGCGGGGCGAACGGGCACCTGACGGGCAACCTGCACCTGAAGGCGGCCGACGGCACGCCGATGGCGAACGCCATGCTTGCGCTCGTGCAGTCGCTGGGGCTGGAGCTGGACGCGTTCGGCGACAGCGACGGGACGCTGTCGCTGACGGAGCCGCGTGCGGCGGACGCCGCGTAGTGGGGTGCGGGCGCAGCGACCGCGGGCGCGGGAAGCCTTGGCTCCGAATCCTGGCCGTTGAGGCCGAGGGCGCAGCGACCGCCGGCGCGCGGGAAGCCTGCCCGGACGCCATCAGGAAGGGGTGAGCAGGTGCTCGGAACGGCAACGACGGGCCGTGTGGGGATCGCAGGGGTCTCTACTCGCCGACGGGCGGTGGCGGTGCCCCGTGCGGCGGGTCGGGCGGCGAGTGCGGGGAGCGTCCTGGTCGTCGTGGTCGCGCTCGGTAGCGCGCTCTCCGGGGCCCCGGCCCGCGCGGCCGAGCCCCGGGCGGCGCTTGCGGCGACTCCGGTAGCCGACGCGGCACGTGCGGGCGACCTCGCGGCAGTGCGATCCTTGCTGGCGGCGGGCGAGGACGCCAACGCCGCGCACGGCGACGGCATGTCGGCCCTGCACTGGGCCGCGGAGCGGAACGACGCCGAGATGGCCCGGGCGCTGGTCCACGCCGGCGCCGCGGTGGACGCGACGACGCGCATCGGCCGCTACACGCCGTTGCACGTGGCGGCCGCCGCCGGCCACGGGGAGGCGGTCGGGGCGCTCCTCGCGTCGGGGGCCGATGCGAAGGCCGCGACGAGCACCGGCGGCGCGACGCCGCTCCACCTGGCGGCCGCCTCCGGCAGCGTGGCCACGATCGCGGCGTTGCTCGACGGCGGCGCCGACGTGAACGCGGGGGAGCAGGCCTGGGGCCAGACGCCGCTCATCTTCGCGGCGGCCCGCGACCGGGTCGAGGCCGTCCGCCTGCTGCTGGCGCGCGGGGCCGATCCCGACGTCACGTCGAAGACCGTCGATCTCGTCGCCGACGGCCGGTTGGCGGTGGAGGCCCGGCGGCGGCAACGGAGCGTCCTGGAGGCGTTCGAGGCGGGCGACGCCCGGGCGACCCCGAGCCAGGTCCAGGCCGCGGTGCTGGCGGGGCGCGAGCGCTACCTCTCCGGCGAGATTCCCGAGACCGAGGCCGATCCCGACGCCCCGCCGCCCGCCATCGAGACCCAGGGCGGGCTGACGGCGCTGCTGCACGCGGCGCGGCAGGGGCACATCGCCGCCGCGGCCGCACTTCTCGACGGAGGGGCCGACATCGACCGCGTCTCGGCCGGCGACGGCACCAGCCCGCTGCTGATGGCGACCATCAACGCACAGTTCGACCTCGCCCTGATGCTCGTCGAGCGCGGCGCCGATCCCAACGCCTCGTCGAGCCTGAACGGCGTGACCCCGCTCTGGGCGGCCGTCAACGCCGAGTGGCAGCCGCGCACCCGCTTCCCGCAGCCGCAGCAGCACGGCTTCCAGCAGGCGACGTACCTGGACGTGATGCAGGCCCTGCTCGAGGCGGGCGCCGACCCGGACGCGCGGCTGACGCGTCACCCTTGGTACATGGTCTACAGCGGGTGCGGCAACCGGAACTGCGGCCTCGTCGACACCGAGGGGGCGACCGCGTTCTGGCGCGCCGCCTACGCCACGGATCTTCCGGCGATGCGCTTGCTGGTCGGGCACGGCGCGGATCCGCACGTTCCGACCAGGGCCCCGGCGCCGCCCCGGGCGCGGGGCGGCACCATCGCGCAGAACGACGACGATCCCGATCCGCTGGCGACGCTGCCGGCCGCACCCGGGCTGTGGGTGGCCACCGATCTCGCGGCGATGGGCCCCGACCCGTCCGGGCTGCCTCCCTACCAGGCGGGCGACCCGGGGGTGTATCCGATCCACGCCGCATCGGGGGTGGGCTACGGCGAGGGATTCGCCGGCAACGCCCACCGGCACGCGCCCGACGCCTGGCTCGCG
>JAPOWL010000526.1 GCA_026707615.1 Acidobacteriota bacterium
GTCGAGGTGGCGGCGCGGCGCGACGGAACCGTCCTGGGCGTCAGGCTTCGCATCATCGCCGACGTCGGCGCCTACAACCACCTGTTCACGGCCGCCATTCCGACCTCCACGATGATGATGGCGAGCGGCAACTACGCCATCCCGGCGATCCGCGCAACGCTCACGGAGGTGTTCACCAACAAGACGCCGACCGACGCCTACCGCGGGGCGGGACGACCGGAGGGGATCTACTTCCTGGAGCGGGCCATGGACATGCTGGCCCGCGAGCTGGAGATGGATCCGGCCGAGCTGCGCCGCAGGAACTTCATCCGGCCCGAGCAGTTCCCGTACGTCACCGAGACCGGCGCCGTGTACGACTCGGGCGACTACGGCAGGACGCTCGACCACGCGCTGGAGAAGGCGGGCTGGGAGCAGCTCAAGGCCGAGCGGGACGCCGCCCGCGCCGCCGGTCGGCTGGTCGGGCTGGGACTCTCGATGTACGTGGAGGTCTGCGGCGTGGGCCCGTCGGCGTCGCTGCCGATGGGCGGCTGGGAGCACTCGCAGGTCACCGTGGAGCGCGACGGGCGGATCAGCGCCACGACCGGCGCCTCGCCGCACGGGCAGGGCAACGAGACCACCTTCGCCCAGATGCTGGCCGATCAGTTCGGGGTGCCGCTCGAGCACGTGCGGATCCACCACGGCGACACGGCGGTGGTCAAGCAGGGCAGCCTGGGCACGGGCGGCAGCCGCTCCCAGGCCGTGGGCGGCACTGCCATCGTGCTCGCCGGCGGCAAGGTGAAGGACAAGATGGCGAAGTTCGCGGCGCTCCTGCTCGAGGCGCACGAGGCCGACCTGGTGTTCGAGAACGGCCACATCGGCGTCAAGGGTGCGCCGTCGGCCGCGAAACCGTTCGCCGAGGTCGCCGCCTACGCCTACCGGCCGCTCAAGCTGCCCGCGGGACTCGAGCCCGGGCTGAGCGAGGAGGCGTTCTTCGAGCCCGCCAACAACACGTACCCCTTCGGCTGCAACATCGTGATGCTGGAGGTGGACCGCGACACCGGCGAGCCGCGGCTGCTGCGCATGGTGGCGGTGGACGACGCGGGCAACCTGATCAACCCGCTGATCGTCGAAGGGCAGGTGCACGGCGGGCTGGCCCAGGGCATCGGTCAGGCCCTGGTCGAGGAGGTCGTGTACGGCGGCGACGGCCAGCCCCTGACGGGCTCGCTGATGGACTACGCCCTCCCGCGCGCGAGCGACTTCCCCCGCTTCGAGCTGCACGGCACCGTGACCCCGACCCCGCTGAATCCCCTCGGAGCCAAGGGCATCGGCGAGGCCGGCACGATCGGGTCCACGCCGTGCGTCGTGTCGGCGGCGGTCGACGCCCTGAGCGGGTACGGCGTGCGCCACATCGACATGCTGCTGCGCCCCGAACGGCTCTGGCGCATCATCCACGGCGGCGGAGAGCCCTGACCGCCGCGACGGGGCGCGTCGGCGCCGCCCGTGTTGCGTTTCCGCCTCGATTGGGTCAGCATGCGGCAGGAGGCGGAGCGATGGCGCTGCGGATCGGCCAGCGGGATTTCGATCAGCTGACCATTCTCGATCTGCACGGCAAGCTGGCCGGAGAGTCGGGCGAAGCGCTCGCGCAGCGGATCGACGATCTCATCGCGGTAGGCCGAACGCGCGTTATCCTCAATCTTCGCAGCGTGTCGTTCATCGACAGCGCCGCGCTGGGGGAGCTGCTGTCGAAGCGCTCCTCCCTCCGGGACGCCGGCGGGCACCTCAAGCTCCTGCATCTCACGGATCGGGTCTGGGACCTGATGGTGACGACGAAGCTCGAGCTGGTCTTCGAGACGTTCCGCTCGGAGACGGAGGCGATCCGGAGCTTCGGGCAGGAGTCCGAGTCGTAGGAGGCCCGACTCCCGGCGGGGTTGAGGAGAGCGTGTCCAGTCAGGCCGCAGCCAGCGTGCGCGTGTTGCTCGTGGAGAGCGAGGGGGACGACGTGGCGCGCGTGTCCGCCCTCCTCGAGGAGGCCGCGGCGCCGGGGTTCCGCACCGCCGAGGTCGTGCACGTCGCCGAGGCCGGCGCCGCGCCGGCCGAGCTCGACGCCCGGCAGTGCGACGTCGTGCTGCTCGGCCTGTCCCCCACCGTGGCGCGCTCGGGCGCCGCGTTCGACGACATCCACAGTCTCAACCGGATGGCGCCGGTCGTCGTGCTGAGCGGCCTCGACGACGACGACGTCGCCGTGCGGGCCGTGCAGCGCGGCGCCCAGGACTACCTCGTCAAGGATCGCCTCACGCCGGACCTGCTCGCCCGCAGCATCCGGTACGCTCGCGAACGGCATCGGCTGCTGGCCGAGCAGACCCGCCGCCTCCAGCACGAGCTCAAGATCGCGGCCTTCGTGCAACAGTCGTTCCTGCCTTCGCGCATGCCGGCCGCCCCCGGCCATGACATCGGCGCGCACCTCCACGCCAGCGGCCAGGTGGGAGGCGACTTCTACGACTTCATCGAGCTCGGCGGCGATCGCGTCGCGCTGGCGCTGGGCGATGCCTCGGGGAAGGGGATCCCCGGGGCCATCCTCATGGCCGAGACCCAGGGCGTCCTGCGGGCCGAGGCGGCCGGCTGCGGCACGCCGCTCGAGCTCGTGCGGACGCTGAACCGCGCGCTGCTGCACGACCGCAGCCAGGACCGCTTCGTGACGCTCTTCTACGGCGTGCTCGAGGCGACGACCGGTCGCTTCACGTTCGTCAACGCGGGCCACCCGCGGGCCGTGCTCCAGGAGGGCGACACCGAGTCGACGCTCGTGTCGACCGGACCGCCGCTACGCCTCTTCACGGACGCGGCGTGGGAGGAGCGGACGGTTCGGCTGCACGCGGGCGCGCGGCTCGTCGTCTACAGCGACGGCGTAACCGAAGCCCAGGACGAGGACGAGCGGTTCTTCGACCTCGAGGGGGTGCGCGCGGTGATGGCCGAGCACCCGGACTGCCCGGCCGCCGAGCTCGCGCGGCGCATCTGCCACGCCGCCGAGCGGTTCGAGCGCGGAAACCCCGACCCCGGGGACGACAAGACGGTGGTCGTCATCCGGGCCACGGAAGCCGGGTGACCGCGAGCCCGGTTACGCCCGGCGCCGCTTGAGCAGCGTCACCTGGTTGCCCGCCGCGTTGTAGCGCACGTCGTCCAGGAACGTCCGCATCAGGAAGATGCCGCGGCCGCTTGGACTCTCGAGATTCTCGGGCCGCGTCGGGTCGCGCACGGCTTCGACGTCGAAGCCCCGCCCTCCGTCCTTGATGACGAACGACGCCTCGTCGGAGGTGAGGCTGGCGCGCACCAGGATCTGCCGATCCCGATAGGGCGCGAGATGCCGGCGCTGCTCGGCGAGCATGCGGTAGGCGCGGGGATCGTGCTCGCGGATCTCGGAACGCACCTCCAGGTTGCCGTGGTAGTACGCGTTCGTCAGCGCTTCGTCGAGAGCGGTCGAGATGCGATGGCAGTCCGACTCGTCGAACATGGCCGAGTCGCGCAGAACCTGCGTCAGGTAGCTGACGAGCGACGAGATCAGCTCGGGATCGTTCTCCAGCACGAACGACGCAGCCCGCAGCCGGCCCAGGAGTCGCGCGTAGCTGCGCTGCTCGTGCGAGGCGGCGAGCATGCGCTGGACCACCTCGACGAGGTCGCGGGCGAGCGACTTCTTCGGGACGTAGCTCGCGGCTCCCGCCTCCAGCGCCTGGACGGCGATCTCCTCGCTGCCGCGGGCCGTCATGAGAACCACCGGGACGAGCGGGTGCTCGGATTTGGCGCGCTCCACGAAAGCCAGGCCGTCGAGCGTCGGCATCACGAGATCGGTCAGCACGAGGTCGACGTCGTGCGCGGCCAGGCGGGCCAGGCCTTCCTGCCCGTCCCGCGCGTGCAGCACCTCGAGCGAGGCCCTGGCGAGCAGGCGTCCCGCGAGCTCGCGGTCCGCGGCGGAGTCG
>JAPOWL010000625.1 GCA_026707615.1 Acidobacteriota bacterium
CTGGACGCCAGGCGGAGGCCGCGGCGCGACCTGGCGGTCGCGGCGACGATTGGCGGTCGAGGAGACAGGACCGTGCACAGACCCTTCCGCTCCGGTTCGACGTTGCTCGTGTGCCTGCTGGCGGCCGCCGTGGCGGCGGGCGTCGTCCTCGCCCGGGAGCCGGCGGTCGGAGGGGCCGCGCAGGTCACGCCGGCCGGCGACGGCACCGAGGTGCACCTGGCCAACGTCCGCCAGCTCACCTTCGGCGGGGAGAACGCCGAGGCGTACTTCTCCCACGAGGGGACCGAGATCATCTTCCAGTCGACGCGCGAGGGCGTGCCGTGCGACCAGATCTTCCGCATGAACCTCGACGGCTCCAACCAGACGATGGTCAGCACCGGCAAGGGCCGCACCACGTGCGGCTACTTCTACCCGGGCGGCGACGCCATCGTCTACGCGTCGACCCACCTCGGGGGCGACGAGTGCCCGCCGCCGCCCAGCTTCCGGATGGGCTACGTCTGGGCCATCTACGACTCGTACGACATCTTCCGGGCCGCCCCCGACGGGAGCGGCCTGACCCGCCTGACCGACACGCCGGGCTACGACGCCGAGCCGACGGTCGGCCCCGACGGCCGCATCGTCTTCACGAGCGTGCGCGACGGCGACATGGAGATCTACTCCATGAACGGCGACGGTTCCGACGTCCGCCGCCTGACCCACCG
Organism: Acidobacteriota bacterium; assembly: GCA_026707615.1. GTDB lineage: Bacteria > Acidobacteriota > Vicinamibacteria > Vicinamibacterales > UBA8438 > JAGWAJ01. The sequence goes on from JAPOWL010000625.1 coordinate 702, forward strand.
GCAGGGGCCGGACGGCGGGGCGTTCTTCTCGCCCGACGGGTCGAAGATCATCTTCCGCGGCCGGGAGATTCCCGACGGCCCGGAGTACGACGACTTCAAGCGGCTGCTCGACGCCGGGCTGTGGCGCCCGACCGCGGTCGAGGTCTTCGTCATGGACGCCGACGGCAGCAACGTGCGGCAGGTGACCGACTTCGGCGGCGCGAGCTTCGCCCCGTACTGGCACCCCGACGGGGAGCGCATCATCTTCTCGTCGAACATGCACAACCCGGACGGCCGGAACTTCGACCTGTTCCTGATCAACCTCGACGGCACGGGGCTGGAGCAGGTCACGTTCACGGACGTGTTCGACGGCTTCCCGATGTTCTCGCCCGACGGGACGCGGCTGATCTTCGCCTCCAACCGCGACGCGGCGAAGGAGGGCGACACGAACGTCTTCATCGCCGACTGGGTGGACTGAAAGGCGCCTACCGGCCGAGTTGCTCGTAGAGGAGGCTGCGGAGCACGAACAGCACGTTGGCGGGTCGCTCGGCGAGCCGGCGCATGAAGTAGGGGAACCAGTCGGCCCCGAACGGCAGGTAGACCCGCACGGGGTAGCCCTGCGCGTGGAGCCCCGCCTGCAGGTCGCGCCGGACGCCGTGCAGCATCTGGAACTCGAGCTTGTCGCGGGCGAGGCCCCGCGTCTCCGCGGCCTGCCGCACGGCGGCGATCATGCGCGGATCGTGGGTCGCGAAGGCCGCGCGGGTGCCCGCGTCGAGCAGGCGCTCGGCCAGCGCCGCGAATGCGCGGTCGACGTCGGCCTTGTCCGGGAAGGCGACGTCGGGCGCCTCCTTGTAGGCCCCCTTCACCAGGCGCACCGGCGCGCCGCTCTCGAGGACGCGCGCCAGGTCGTCCGGCGTGCGGCGCAGCGCCGACTGCAGCACGACGCCGACGTGCGCATGCCCGGCGGCGCGCATCGCCAGCGCGACGTCCAGCGTCGCGTCCACGACCGCGGCGTGCTCCATGTCGACGCGGATGAAGGAGCGGCGGGCGTCGGCGGCGGCCACGATCCGCTCGAGGTTGTCGCGGCACAGGCGCGGGTCGATCTCCAGGCCGAGCTGCGTCAGCTTCACCGAGAGGCTGCAGGTCAGGCCGGCCAGGCGGACCGCGCGGAGCGTGTCGAGGTAGGCCCGCGTCGCGCCCTCCGCCGCCTCCCGGTTCCGCACGTGCTCGCCGAGGTAGTTGAACGTGTGCAGCAGGCCCCGCGCCGCGAGGCCGCGCGCGGTGTCGATGGCCTCGTCGACGTTCTGGCCGGCGACGAAGCGCCGGGCGAAGCGGGCGGGGCCGCGCATGCCCTGGCGGGCCATCGTCCGCTGCAGGGCGGCATTCCCGGCCAGGGCGAGGAAGAACGAGCGGGAGAGCGCGTCGAGCACGGGTCGCGGCGGCGTCAGTGCGTCAGCTGCGACCCGCCTCGGTGCCGGATCAGGTGGTCGATGGTGCGTGCGTAGTAGCGCAGCACGGCGCGCTGGCGCACGCGGTAGCGATCGCCCTCGACGACGATGATGCCGCGCGTCGCGAGCGGGCCGGTGGCCGCTTCGACGGCGGCGCGGCCGGTGGCGACGTCGAGGTTGGCGCCCGCCGACCGCAGGATCTCGATCCGCTGATCGATGCGCTCCTCGAGCTCCGTCCGGGTGACGGAGGGCCGGATCGCGGCGGCGACGAGGGCCGTCGGCACCACCTTGTAGAGCCGCCCCAGCGCCTCGCGGACGCGCCGGGTCAGCCGCACCATGTCGCGCCGCGCGGTGGGGTCGAAGCTGCCGGCCTCGATGGGGCGGCCGAACGTGACGAAGCAGCGCGACTGGTAGCCGACCGCGTAGCGCACCATCTCGGCGAGCTCGCGGCGGAACGGGCGCTGGCCCCGCTTGACGCGCTGCCGCGCGAGGATGAAGTCCTCCAGCACGAGGTCGTAGGCGATGGCCGTCGGCACGATGACCAGGTCGCTGCGCCGCGACTGCAGGGCGGCGTGCAGCAGCCCCGTCTTGAAGGGCTTGATCTCGCCGCTGTAGGTGCGCCCGCCCTCGGGGTAGAGGAAGAGGTCGTGGCGCTGCAGCGACTCCGCCACGTAGGCCTTCAGGGTCACCAGGTAGGCCGGGTCCTTGGTGTCGCGGCGGATGGGGATGGCGCCGGTGACGTACTTGTGGATGAGCCCGAGGGCGCCGCCGAACAGGTTGATCCCGGCCGCGATCACCGGCGGCCGGATGCCGTTGTCGTCGAGCACGATGGGCTCGATCAGGTAGTCGAGGTGGCTCTTGTGGTTCGAGGCGTAGATGACGCGGCCGGAGCGGGCTGCCTCGCCCACGTGGTGGACGTCTTCCGGGACGCGCTCGATCTTGCGGAGAATCGGGTAGAGAGGATGCTGCAGCGCCCGGTACATCCGGTAGCGCTGCGTCGTCCGGAGCTCGTCCAGGTACCTCGCGATGGCCGCCTGGGCTTCGTCGGGCGACTGGCCCCCGCCGCCCTGGAGGTAGCGGACGACCTCGTCGCGAGACAGAACGGCCTGCGTAATCTCGTCCTGCCCCACGGTTCGCACTATATCACTGCCCGCCATCCGTCGCCGCGACCCAACCAGCCCTCCAGGAGTCGTCGCCGTTCCAGGCGCAGGCTCCTCTAGCGGTACAGGGTGACGACCGCGGGCCTCGACAGCCGGACGGTCAGCGTCGACCCGTAGGGCAGGGTGGCAGCCTCGCCCTCGGTGGCCAGCTCGGCGACCGCCCCGCCTCCGGCTCCCACCGCCCCGCCGACGGCGGCCCCGCGCCGCCCCCCGAAGATGGCGCCGAGGATGGCCCCGCCCACGGCGGCGCTCCCGATGCGGGCGGCGCGCTCGCCGCCGCCGGAGCCCGCCTCGCGGTAGACCGTCTCGGTGACCACCGGCACCTCCATGCCGTCGTCGAGCACGAGCGTGTGGAAGCGGACGCCGAGCCGGGACGTGCCCTTGAGGCGGCCCGCCCGTTCGACCAGCGTCACCGACCCGTGGACGACGGCGCCGGCCGGAACCGCGACCTCGCCACCGACCAGGACGTCGCGGGTGACGCGGGCGTGCACGTCGTCCTCGACCTCGGCCGACTGCGTGCTCACGAAGCTGTCGACCTGAAGGCCGATGACCGAGTCGGCCTCGATGACCAGCTCCCGCTGACGTTCCGCGGGCCGGAGCGGCGGGCGCCCCGCGTCCGCCGGACGGCTCGACGCACGCGATCCGTCCGCCCG
>JAPOWL010000396.1:0-299 GCA_026707615.1 Acidobacteriota bacterium
CTGCGGCGGAACTCGGAGCGGCAACTCTCCGAGCAGAAGTAGTGCACCGTGGAGCCGACCCGCATCTCGATCGCCCGGGCCGGCTCGATGAAGGTACCGCAGACCGGATCCCGGACCAGCGCGACGGAGCGGCCGCGGACGCGCGGCCCCTGCTCCGCGGGACCGCGCATCTGCCTGGCGATGAGCCACCAGACGAAGCGAATCACGAGGGCCGCAATCAGCAGGCGGAGCATCGGCGCGCAGGCTCGATGATATACCCGCCCCGGCGGGCACGGCGGGGCCGCGGCGCGCCGGTCGCT
>JAPOWL010000396.1:309-3924 GCA_026707615.1 Acidobacteriota bacterium
CGACCCCGCTCACGTCGCCGCTTGCGCTTCGGGGTCCGCCTCGCGGACGAGATACCGGCGGGCGCAATCGGCGATCCCGGCCGCGAGCTCGCGCACGGCCGCCGGGTCGGGGCCCTCGATCATGATGCGCAGGAGCGGCTCCGTGCCCGAGTAGCGCACCAGGACGCGGCCCCGCCCCGCCAGGCGCTCCTCGGCCGCGCGGATCGCGCCGCGCACGGCGGGGACGCCATCGAGGTCGGGCTGCGCGTCGACCCGCACGTTCACGAGATGCTGCGGGAAGGTCTCGAGCCCGGCGGCCAGGTCGGCCAGATCCCGCCCGCTCTCCGCCATCACCCGCAGCACCTCGAGCCCGGTGGCGAGTCCGTCCCCCGTCGGCAGGCGGTCGGAGAAGATCACATGGCCCGACTGCTCGCCTCCGAGGGACACGCCGCGCTTCCGCATCTCTTCCCGCACGTTGCGATCGCCCACCGCGCAGCGGTGCACCGCGATGCCCGTCCTCTCGAGCGACAGCTCCAGGCCGATGTTGCTCATCACGGTGGCGACGACCGCGTTCGAAGCCAGCCGGCCGGCCGCGTGCAGGTGGCGGGCGCAGACGAAGAGCACGCCGTCGCCGTCGACGATCGCGCCGCGGTGATCGACCAGGATCACGCGGTCCCCGTCGCCGTCGAACGCGAGCCCCAGCCGGCACCCGTGCTCGACGACGGTGCGCCGGAGGGCGGCCGGCTCCGTCGAGCCGCACCCCACGTTGATGTTGCGACCGTCCGGCTCGGTGTGGATGGCGATGACCGGGATGCCTGCCCGGCGCAGCACGAGGGGGGCGATGCGGCTGGTCGCCCCGTGCGCGCAGTCGATGGCGATCCGGAACCCGTCGAGGGCCGGCGCGCCGGCCGGGCCGGACGTCAGGTGGGCCACGTACTCGTCGGCCAGCGCCGCGTCCGCCGCCGGAGGGCAGGGGCCGGGCGGCGCCTCGCCCCCGTCACGCGCGGTGGCCACCCGCGCCTCGAGGCGGGACTCGTGGCGGCGCGACGCCTTCTCTCCGTCCGCGGTCAGGATCTTGATGCCGTTGTCGGGCACCGGGTTGTGGGATGCCGAGATCACGACCCCGGCGTCGAACCCGCGCGCGGACAGGAACGCCACGCCGGGCGTCGGCAGGACGCCCACCCCGACCGGAGTCCCGCCGGCGGCCCGGATGCCGCCGGCGAGCAGCCGTTCGATCTCCTCCCCGGACTCGCGCGTGTCGCGGCCGATGACGATGCGGGGCGCGGCGCCCGCTTCCGCGGCCAGCGCGGCGCCCAGACGGGCGATCGTTGCCGGGTCGAGCGGGAAGCGGCCCGGCGTCCCGCGCACTCCGTCGGTTCCGAACAATGCCTGCATGGCCGGCAGCGGGTGGCGGGCGCTCACGGGCGCGTGGGCGCCGATTCCTGACGGCGGTCGGGGGGCGGGTGCGCGACCGGGCCCGGCCGGACGTCCACCATCACGTCCGCCGTACGCGGGCCGACCAGGCGCAGCAACGGGTCGTGCAGGGAGACGGCGACCGTGACGCGCACCGGTTTCGACGCGCCGGCGATCGAGACCGTCTCCGTAAGCGCCGCCGCGACCTCCGCCAGCCTTCCTTCCGGACCCACCACCTCGACCTCCGCCGGGACGGTCGCAACTCCCGCGATCTCGAAGCCCGGCGCGGGGTCGCCCTCGATCGCCGGCTCGATCGGCACGGCGCGGGGCGCCCCGGTGCGTTCGAGCGCGACCGCGAGGACCGGCGGGACGACCCGCGTCACCTCCACCCCGAACGGGGCACGCAGCCGGCCGGCGGTGAGCAGGTCGAAGAGGCGGGGGCCGGGATGCTCGTCCGCCAGGTCGAGGATTGCCATCACGTCGCCCGGCGCGAGACGGCTCACGATGCTCGACGCGCCGCGCACGCGCACCGTCACCGTACCCGGCACCTCCGCCAGCTCGAGACCCGCCGGCACGTTCTGGATGCCGAGCGGGACGTCGAGCTGCCGCTCGACGACCTGCTCCGAGGCGACGCTCAACCAGAGGCCGACCGCCAGGACGAGGGCCAGCAGCTTGCGAGGCAGATCGCGAAACACGGCCCGGACCATCACATCTCGTACTCCGGGCGCTCACGCCGGTAGGCCGGGCGCCGCTCCGCGCGCGGCATCAGGACCAGCAGCCGGGACCGCAGGCGTTCGGTGTCGAGGCTGCGCTCGAGCTGCCCGTCGAGGGCCAGCGAGACCGAGCCCGTTTCCTCCGAAACGACCAGCGCCACCGCATCGCACTCCTCCGTGAGGCCGATCGCGGCACGGTGCCGGGTGCCGAACTCGGTCGTCAGGCGGGGGTTGACCGTCAGCGGCAGGAAGCACGCCGCCGCGGCGATGCGGTTCTCCTGCAGGATCACGGCGCCGTCATGGAGCGGCGCGTCGGGCTGGAACAGGCTGATGAGCAGGTCGTACGTGACGGCCGAGTCGAGCGGAATCCCGCTCTCGATGTAGTTGCGGAGGCCGATGTCCCGCTCGATCACGATGATCGCCCCGATGCGCCGCCGGGCGAGGGCGGCGGCCGCGGTCACCACCTCGTCGATCGTCTCCTCCGCCGTCGCCGGCCGGGACAGGTAGCGGACGAACCGTGCGCGGCCCAGGTTCGACAGGGCCCGCCGGATGTCGGACTGGAACAGGACGATGGCGACGAACACGATGTAGCCCAGCATGTCCCGGACGATCCAGTTGGCCGTCCTGAGCGTCGCGACCTGCGAGCCGAAGTACACGCCGATCAGGATGGCCCCGCCCAGGGCGATCTGCACGGCGCGCGTCTGCCGCATCAGGCGCAGCACCTGGTAGATCAGGAACGCGACGACGGCGATGTCGAGCACGTCGCGCCAGCCGAACCGCACACCGCCGAGGAGGCCGGCCAGGGAATCGAGCATCGTTCACTGCAACGCGGCCTGCGCGGTTCACTGCAACGCGGCCTGCGCGCGAATGGAATCGGCGACCCGCACGACGTCGACGTGCGGCGCGACCGCGTGCACCCGCACGATGTGCGCGCCGAGGAGGACGGCGGCCGCGACGGCGGACGCCGTTCCCCACTCCCGCTCGGACGGCGGCCGCTCGCCGAGCGCGACGCTGAGGAACGATTTCCGGGACGGCCCCACGAGCACCGGACGGTCCAGTGCGCCGAGCGCCGGCAGGCGCCCCAGGAGCTCCAGGGACTGCTCCGCCCGCTTCGCGAAGCCCAGTCCGGGATCGACGACGATCTGCGTGCGGGCGACCCCGGCCGCGGTCGCCGCCCGCACCGCGGAGGCGAGCTCGCGGGTCACCTCCGCCGCGACGTTCGCGTACCGCGCCTCGCGGTACATCGCGCGTGAGCGCCCGCGACTGTGCATCAGCACGAGCGGCGCGCCGGAACGTGCGGCCACGCGTGCGATGGCGGGATCATACCGTAGCGCGGAGACGTCGTTCACCATCGACGCCCCCGCATCGAGCGCCCGCCGCGCCACCTCGGCCTTGTAGGTGTCGATCGAGACGGGAACGCGGACGCGCCCGGCGAGGGCGTCCAGCACGGGGAGGACGCGCGCGCACTCCACGTCCGCGGGCAGGGCCTCGGCGCCCGGGCGAGTCGACT
>JAPOWL010000081.1 GCA_026707615.1 Acidobacteriota bacterium
ATGCGGGAACCCCCGCGCGCTCCGAGGCCAGCTCCGCGGCGGCCGCCGCCGCCCCCAGCAGCGCCGGGTGCGGCGCGTCGATCACGACGACCGGCATGTCGGCCGCCAGCGACTGCATCGGGCCCTTGGCGCGGAACGCGTCGAGGAAGATGCGCGAGCGGAGCCGCGGCAGGATGCGCGGCGCGATGCCGCCCCCAACGTAGACCCCGGCCGTGGCGAACGAGCGCAGCCCGAGGTTGCCGGCCTCGGCCCCGAGCGCGGCGACGAAGCGGTCCACCGCGGCGACGCACCCGGGGCACTCGGCGGCGAGGGCCGCGGCGGTGATCCGGGCCGGCGACGGGGGCGCGGCCGGGTCCGGGGCGGCCGCGCACGTCCGGTCCGCGTGGGCCGCGGCGTGCAGATGCACGAGGCCCGGGCCCGACAGCACGTGCTCGTACGACGCGCGCCCGAAGCGCGCGGTGAGCGCCTCGAGCAACGCGACCTCGTCCGGCGTCCGGGCCGCGAAGTCGGCGTGGCCGGCCTCCGAGGGCACGGGCACGAAGCGGCCGCCCACCCGGTGCAGCAGGGCCTCGCCGCAGCCCGTGCCGGGCGCGATCAGGGCCGCGTTGCCGTCGGCCGCGGGCCGGCCCGCCTGCAGCACCGCGCGTTCGCCGGGCGCGAGCACCGGCACGGCATGGCCGGTTGCCACGAGGTCGTTCACCAGGCGCACCGCCGGCACCCGGAACCGCTCCGCCAGCGCCGCGCCGTCGAGCCGCCAGGGGACGTTGGTCAGCGCCGCCGCGTTGTCGCGGACCGGGCCCGCCACGCCGAGGACCGCCGCCTCGAGCGTCACGGGGGCGGGGAGCGCGCCGAGGAACGCGGAGAGGATCTCGTCGAGGCTCCCGTGGTCGGTCGTCGCGAAGCGCCGCACGTGGCGCTCGCGCGGACGCCGCGGCGTCCCGGGCCGCGGGCCGCCGCTTCCCGCCTCGGGCGGGGCGGGCTCGTAGATCCCGAGCAGCGTCTTGGTCCCGCCCACGTCCCCCGCCAGCAGCATGTCCTGATCCCCGGATGGTGCCCCGGCCGGCCTTGACTTTATGTGGAATCTCGGACATGTTCCAGCGGACGAAAGCGAACGGTGCCCACGCCCGCGAACGATCCCCCGCGAGATCGACTCCCCTTCGCCAACCAGACGGTTTCCTTCACCGGCAAGCTCGCCTCGCTCGGGCGGCGGGAGGCGCACGCCCTGGTCGAGCGCCTCGGCGGCGAGGTGACGGCGGGGGTCACGGAGCGGACGACGATGCTGGTCGTGGGCGCCGCGGGCGTCCACGCCCCGCGTCCCCCGGGGGCGGCCGAACCGGGGGCGGCCGGAGCGGCGCCCGCGAGGACCCGCCCGCTGGAGCGGGCCGAGGCCCTCAACGCGGACACGCCGGGGCGCATCGCCATCGTCAGCGAGGGCGAGTTCTGCCGGCTCGGGGGGCTGCAGTCGTCGGAGACGCTCCGCCGGCGCTACCACAGCCTGCGCCGGATGCGGGAGCGCTACCCGCTGCTCCGGGACGACCGCATCCGCCACCTCCGGACGTGGGGGCTGATCCGGCCGATCGTGCGCACCAACGCCGACGTCTACTACAGCTTCGCCGACGTCGCCGTCGTCAAGCGGATCCACGGCGACCTGGAGCGCGGCCGCTCCTTCCGCGCCGCGGTGCGGAGCGAGCTGGCGACCCGCGACGGACAGTTGACGCTCGACTTCAGCGCCGTGCGGGGGGAGGCCCGGCCGGCGAAGGTGCTCGCCCTCACGCGGCGCCCCGCCGCGGGCGGGCCGGGAATGCCGCCGCACCGGCAGCGCTGGGAGCCCAGCCGCGCCCAGGCCGCCCGCGCCGCCCGCCACTTCCTCGAGGGCTCGGCGCTCGACGAGGGCCCGGCCGCCGACCCGGAGCGGGCGGCGGAGGCCTACCGCAAGGCCCTCACGCTCGACCCCAACCTGGTCCCGGCGCTCGTCAACCTCGCCAACGTGCACTATGCGCGGGACCGCTTCGTCGAGGCGCAGGCGCTCTACGAGCGGGCGCTGGGGCTCGAGCCGGGCTGCTTCGAGGCCTGCTTCAACCTCGGCAACATCCACCACGACCTCGAGCGCTACCCCGCGGCGCTGGCCTGCTACCGCGAGGCGCTCCGGCTGAAGCCGTCGTACGCCGACGCCCACTTCTACCTGGCCGTGACGCTCGAGAAGATGGGGCATGCGGCCGACGCCAAGGCGCACTGGCGCGCCTACGGGCAGCTCGCCCCGGAGGGCGAGTGGATCGACCTGGCGCGGGAGTACAGCGAGTAGCCCGCCGTTCGCCGCCGCGACCGCCCAGGTCGCGCTGCGGCCTCCGCCTCCCGGCCGTCAGTAGTCGAAGTCGGCGTCCCGCCGGCGGGCGCTGCGGCGCGCCTTGTAGAACGCGCACTCGGGGCACCAGGACTCGGCGTTGAAGCCGTTCCGACCGGCGTAGGGCTGCACTTCCGGGTGGGAGCAGTACTCGGCCGTCCCGTCCTGCCCCGCGTGCCAGCGGCACGACCGGAAGCGGGCGACGGCCGCCGCGGCGTCCTCCGGATGGGGTGCGATGGGGGCGGTCGGCGTGGGCGCGACGGCGTCGTCGACCATCGATGCAGTCAGGCCCTACCGGGCGCGGAAGGTGATGATGCCGCGGGCCGGATCGTAGGGCGACACGCCGACGGTGACCCGGTCGCCGGGCACGACCTTGATGCGGAAGCGGCGCATCCGCCCGCTCAACTGGGCGAGCACCTCGTGCCCGGAATCGCACTGCACGCGGTAGAGGCCGCCGCTGTGCACCGCGACGACGGTTCCCTGCACGTCGATGAGGTCGTCTTTCGCCAAGGCGCTGGATTATAGCAGTCTCGATCTACGATGGCAGAGATGAACGCCACCGTGCTCGACGTCCTGACCGCCGTGCTCTCCCTGGTCAGCGCGATCGGTGTTCTGGTGGTCAACAGCAAGGTCGACCGGCTGACCGGCCGGGTCGACGCTCTCGAGGGCACGCTGCACCTCGTCGTCACGGGGATCCTCGCCCGGAAGCCCTCCGGCGAATCGTCGTAGGCGCCATCACTCGGCGGGCTACAGCCGCCGGACGGCCTGCTCGATGCGGCGCGCGGCGGCGCGGTAGTCGTCGCCGGGGCATTCGATCGGGGCCCCGAACGCCACCCGCACGCGCCCCGGCCGCGCCATGCGCCACGTCTGGTGCAGCACGCGGTCGAGCCCCTCGATGCGCACCGGCACCACCGGCAGCCGGAGGCGGGAGGCGATCATGCCGACCCCCGGCTGGAACGGGGCGATCTCGCCCTCCCGGGTGCGGCGGCCCTCGGGGAAGATGAGCACCGACGCGCCGCCCTCGACGAGCTCCCCGAGGTAGCGCAGCGTCTCGCGGGCGCCGGCCTCCCGCTGCGGCAGCGGCACCACGTTGAAGCAGAGCACGGCCAGGTTGTAGCTGAGGCCCTTGGCGAAGCGCTGCCGCCGCGAGTGCCGCTCGGGGTGGAAGTAGGCCCCGAACCACTCCCGCGCCGCGGCGATGGCGACCCGCGCGCGCCGCCCCCGGGGGAGGGCGGCCAGGACGACGGGGCCGTCGAGATGGCTCTGGTGGTTGGCGGCGAGGACCACGGGCCCGTCGATGGCGGCGAGCCGGTCGAGCCCCTCGACCCGGATCCAGGCGAACACCCGCGTGAGGGGGAGAAGGAAGAAGGAGAGCGCCGCCCGCCGGAACAGGGCCGGCGCCCATCCCCGGTTCCAGGTCGGGAAGCGGATCGGCGCCCGGCGGGGGCGCTGCGCCCGCGCTCCCCGCGCGTCCGGGGCTACGCCGGCCGCTGCTGCGCCCCCCGCCGCTGCCGCGCCCCCCGCCGCTGCTGCGCCCCACGCATCCTTTTCACTGGCGGTGAAGGCGGAGC
>JAPOWL010000539.1 GCA_026707615.1 Acidobacteriota bacterium
CCGCATCACGGGCGCTCCCGTTCTGCACGAGGAGCGGTTGTTCGTGCCGGTCTCCTCGCTGGAGGAGCTGCTGGCGGCCGATCCGGAGTACCCCTGCTGCACCTTCCGCGGCAGCATCGCCGCGCTCGACGCGGCGACCGGCGACCTCGTCTGGCGGGCGTTCACCATCCCCGATCCTCCCGGGCCCCGCGGGCGCAACCCCGACGGCTACTACCTGATGGGTCCGGCGGGCGCTGCGGTCTGGTCCGCGCCGACCATCGACGCCGCGCGCGGGCTCGTCTACGCGGCGACCGGAAACGCCTACACGGAACCGGCCGCCCCGACCAGCGACGCCATCGTCGCCTTCGACCTCGCCACCGGCGCCGTCCGCTGGACGAACCAGTTGACGCCGGGCGACGCGTTCATCCTCGGCTGCGGCGGCGGCAACCCGAACTGCCCGGACGACGACGGCCCCGACTTCGACTTCGGCTCCTCCCCGGCGCTGGTCACCCTGACCGACGGCCGCGACCTGCTCGTCATCGGCCAGAAGTCGGGGGTCGCCTACGGGCTCGACCCGGACCGCGAGGGCGCCGTCGTGTGGCAGTACCGGGTCGGGGCCGGGAGCGAGCTCGGGGGCATCGAGTGGGGCTTCGCGGTCGACGCCGAGAAGGCCTACTTCGCCAACTCCGACTACCTGACGCCGGAGCCCGGGGGCCTGGCCTCGGTGCGGCTCCGCACCGGCGAGCTCGTCTGGTTCGCGGAGCCCCACGAGCCGGTCTGCGAGGCGTGCAGCCCGGCGCTGCTCGCAGCCGTCACCGCCATCCCCGGCGTCGTCTTCTCCGGCGCCTACGACGGCCTGTTCCGCGCCTACGACGCCGCGGACGGCACGGTGCTCTGGGAGTACGACACCAACGGCGACCACGAGACCGTGAACGGCGTCCGGGGCCAGGGGGGATCCATCAACGGTCCGGGTCCGGTGGTCGTCGACGGGATGGTCTACGTCAACTCCGGCTACGCGGCGTTCGGCGGCCGCCCCGGCAACGTCCTGCTGGCGTTCGGCGTCGACTGAGGCGCCTCGCGACGCGTATGGTGATTTGATGTCCAGCGTGCGAGTGATAAGATGTGTGGCGCAGAAAGGCCATGCGAACCACCCTGACCATCGAGGACGGCATCGCGGCGCAGCTTCGGGAGATCGTCCACCGTTCGGGGAGGCCCTTCAAGGCTGTCGTGAACGACGCCCTGCGCGCCGGTATCGCGAACAACCGGATCGCTGCCCCTCGCCGGCCGTACCGCCTGAAGCCGGTGGCGATGGGAGAGGTCGTCGGACCCTACGACCTCGACAAGGCGCTGCAGCTTGCGGACCGCCTTGAAGACGAAGAGATCGCTCGCAAGCTGCAGCTCCGCAAATGATCCTCGTCGACGCGAATCTGCTGATCTATGCGGTCAACCTGAACGCCCCGCATCACGAGCGCGCAAGGCGGTGGCTGCAGGACACGCTGTCCGGCACGACCGCGGTGGGCTTGCCCTGGGCAAGCCTGCTGGCGTTCGTTCGGATTACGACGCGTCCGGGCATTCTCGCGAAACCGATGGCGGTGGACGAAGCGATCCGCTTCGTCGATACCTGGCTGGCTCAGCCGTTCGTCGAACCGGTCCTGCCTGGCAAGGGCCATTGGGCGATCCTGAGGCGCCTGCTCTCTGACAGCGGCGCGGCCGGCAATCTGACGTCGGACGCGCACCTCGCAGCCCTGGCCATCGAGCGCGGCGCGACTCTGTGTTCCGCCGACTACGACTTCCGACGCTTCCCGGGAGTCGAGCACGTCAACCCGCTGGATGATCCCGCGCCCCGGTCGCGGTGACGCGATCCCCACCTTGTTCGTTCGGAAGCTCGGGTCCGTCGACCACCTGCGCCGCAATCAATCCGCCGAACTCGTCCGGGCGCACCGGATGCGCCTCGTAGCCAGCGCGATCCTCGGCGACCAACTGACGCCGGCGCCGGTCGTCCAGCCATTCCTCAAGGGCGAGACGAAACAGCTCCGACCGTGTCCTGCGGGCTGCCTCGGCGGCGCGGTCCAGGCGACCGAGCAATGCCTCATCTATCGTGATCGATATTGTCCTCATGCTGGACATGTACCGTAGATCGAACACCGCGGCTGCGACGAGCACCCCGGCATCTCCCGGCGCCTCCCGGTCGCTCCGGCCCGTGCCTGACGGTGTCGCCTGCGCACTGCCGGACCCGCCGTGCTGCGATGCCCCGACCCGGCACCGGGGCGATCGGGCGAAGCGCGCGTGTACAATGGGTGGATCAATCCAGCAGTGCACAAGCTACGGACCAACCCACGCAAGCCACGGACAGCCATTTGACCACATCAAGCTCGACAGCTCTCAAGCCCGTTCTCGAAGAACCCCAGGACTCGCTTCCCGAAATCTCGATCGACCAGCTTCCCGACCGGCTCCGGGAGGCCGTCGGCCGCCCCGGCTGGACCTCGCTGATGCCGGTCCAGGGCCAGGCGATCCCCTACCTCCTCGCCGGGCGGGACCTCGTCATCCAGGCGCGGACCGGCAGCGGCAAGACGGCCGCGTTCCTGCTCCCGATGCTCGAGCGGCTCGACCCGAAGGTCGACCGCACGCAGGCGCTCGTCCTGGTGCCGACGCGGGAGCTGGCCCGGCAGGTGCAGCGCGACGCGGAGATGCTCTGGGGCGACACCGGCTTCCGGACCGTGGCGGTCTACGGCGGCGTCGGCTACGGGCCGCAGATCGACGCCCTGAAGGCCGGCGCGCACCTCGTGGTCGCCACGCCGGGGCGCGCCCTCGACCTCCTGCTGCGCCGGACGTTCAACCTCGACGGCCTCGACATGCTGGTCTTCGACGAGGCGGACCGGATGCTGTCGATGGGCTTCTACCCCGACATGAAGCAGGTGCAGGGGTACCTGCCGAACCGGCCGATCCAGACGACGATGTTCTCGGCGACGTTCCCGGCGTCGGTGATGCGGACCGCGCGCGAGTTCATCGCGGAGCCCGAGTTCCTCACCCTCAGCCGCGACCACGTCCACGTCACCGACACGGAGCACGTCTTCTACAAGGTCCCGCCGATGGAGAAGGACCGCGCCCTGGTCCGCATCATCGAGGTCGAGAACCCGTCGTCCGCCTTCATCTTCTGCAACACGAAGACCAACGTGCACTACATCACGGTGGTGCTGCAGCGCTTCGGCTACGACGCGGACGAGCTGAGCGCCGACCGGTCGCAGGCGGACCGCGAGCGGATCCTCAAGCGCGTGCGCGCGGGGACGCTGCGTTTCCTCGTCGCGACCGACGTCGCCAGCCGCGGGCTCGACATCCCCGAGCTCTCGCACGTCATCCAGTACGAGCCGCCGGAGGACGCCGAGGACTACATCCACCGCGCGGGGCGGACGGGGCGCGCGGGCGCCGCCGGCGTTGCCCTGTCTCTCGTCAGCGAGGCGGAGACGCTGAGCATCGATCAGATCGCCAAGCGCTACGGCGTCGAGTTCCAGGCGCGGGCGGTGCCGACCGACGACGACGTCGCGGCCGTGGTCGCCGAGCGACTGACGGGGCTGCTGGAGGCCCGGCTGCGGGACCGCGACGCGCTCAAGGCGGAGCGGAGCCGCCGCTTCATCGCGCTGGCGCGGCAGCTCGCGGAGAACGAGGACGAGTCCAAGCTCATCGCGATGCTGCTCGACGACTACTACCAGCAGACGCTGCACGCGCCGCCCGGCCAACCGGCCGAGACCGCCGCAGCCCCCGCGCCGGTCGAGCACCAGCCCCTGAGCAGGAAGGACTCACCCGCGGGAGGCCGGCCCAGGCGCCGCCCCCGGCGCAAGCCTCGGCGCGGGCCCCGCTCCGGAAGGTAGCGCCGCCAACCCGTCGCAGGCTCCGGGTCGGCCCCAGCCCCCACCGTCCCAGGAGCT
>JAPOWL010000448.1 GCA_026707615.1 Acidobacteriota bacterium
CAACCGAACCAGCACCTCCAGTTGGTCGATCTGCTGCACCCGCGTCAGGTCGCGGACATCCTCCCTGACCAGTTGCCGCAGGCGCAACGACCGCCAGCGGCGGCTGAAGCGGGCGTCGCGCTTGAGGAACGGCTCCGGGTAGCCGCCGTGGGTCCAGAGCGCGTCGAACTCGACCGGATCGATCGAGCGGGGAGGACGCACGATCCGATCCGAATCCGGCAGCTCGCGGCTCACGGTCTCGGCGACCGAGAACGGATGCATCCGATACGCGAAGTACCGCCCCATCAGGCTGTCGCCGCCGCGGCGGTAGACGTCCAGGCGGCTGCTCCCGGTGACGACGATGCGCAGCCGGTCCGCGTACGTGTCGTACAGCCCCTTCAGGAACGGCTTCCAGCGGGGGAACTTGTGCAGCTCGTCGAAGAGGAAGAGCGGGGTCGTCGCGGACAACCGGTTCGCGCCGAGGCGGGCCGCAAGGCGGGCCGGACCCGCGAGAACGAGCTCGCGGTCGTCCAGGTTGTCCCAGTTGCAGTACGCGTCCGCGTGCCGCCGACACGTCGTGGTCTTGCCGACCTGCCGCGGCCCGCTGACGAAGGCCATCTGCCGGTTGTTCGCGAAGTGGTCGACCAGCAGCGCGTCATACACGCGGTCCTGCGCCGGCATGCCGACCATTATCTGTAATATCGTATTTTAGTCGCAACCATTCCGCGATAGCCCGTGGAATAGTCGGAAACCGACTGCGGGACGGCGCGCAAGCGACATCGTGTTTCCGGTTCCGATTCAGCGCCGCAAGTGGCTCGTCGAGGGTGTCGCAGCGGATTGACCGGGCCTGCAGTCGTACCGGCTGAAGCTGCGGTCCAACCGGCGCCGGCGTCTTGCGGCTGGCGTCCGGGGGCGCTACGCGGATTCCGACTTCCGCGTTGCGAGTGTCGCGTCTACCTTGCGTCCGCGCGTGTCCTACGGCGCCGGCACGAATCCTGAGCGGTCCACCCACTCGCCGAGGCGCATGACCCGGTCGATGTCCAGCGTGTTGCGGATGTCGGCCAGCGGGTCGGCGTTCAGCACGATCAGGTCGGCGATCTTGCCGGCTTCGAGGGTGCCGAAGTCGGCTTCGCCCACCGGGGGCATCTGCGCGGCGCCGGTGGCCGTCGCGGCGACTATGGCGTCCATCGGGGTCAGGCCGGCCTCGACGTACATCTCCATCTCGTGGTGCATGCCCCAGCCGAACGGCACGTTCGGGGTGCCGGCGTCGTTCCCGAGCGCCACCGCGACCCCCGCGTCGTGCATCGTCTTCACGAAGTCCAGGAGCTGCCGGAACGCGGCCTTGCGGTCCTCGAACCCGGGATCGTCGACCACCTCCGCCCGGCGCGCCGGGTCGTCCCACCCGGCCAGCGCGCCCGGGTTGTAGGTGTTGAACGCGGCCCGCAGCTCCGGATCGTCCAGCAGCTCCGGACGCTCCGCGAAGTGCCAGCGGTTCTGGACGATCGAGAGCGTGGGCGTGAACGCGACGCCGCTTTCCAGGCACATCGCGATGAACTCGGCCGACGGGTCGGGATCGTCCATCGGGACCCCGGCCCCGGGGCCGAACGTCAGCACCGTGCTGTGCAGGAAGTCTCGGAGGCCGGCCTCGACCAGTTGACGGCCGTCGGCCTCGTCGTCGATGTGGGCGACGGGGACGGCGCCGTTCGCCACCGCCTCGTCGATGATGGCGGCGCGGATCTCCGGCGGGATCTTCAGCCCCGGCTCCACCACTTCGTTGACCCACATCTTGATGAAGTGCACGCCGAGCGCCACCTGATCCCGTACCAGCCCCCGCGCCTCCTCTTCCGTAGTGGGCGCGTTCCGGCCGGCCGCGTTGAAGCCGCCGGGATAGGCGAAGCCCAGCCCCGCGGTATAGGTCCGCGGGGCGTCGGGACGGCCGGCCGACTCCAGCAGGTACGCGACGCGCTCCGGCGAGTCGCTGCCGGTGCTCCGCGAGGTGGTCACGCCGAAGTAGAGCTGCGCTCGGAACTGCCGCTCGATCTCTTCCCCTCCCTCCCGGTAGTGCACGTGGAGGTTCACCAGGCCGGGGATGATCGTCTTGCCGGCCAGGTCCAGCGTCTCCGCGCCGTCGGGCACCGGCGTCGCGTCCCGCCGGCCCGCGCTCACGATGCGGCCGTCGCGAACGACGACCACCGAGTCGGGCACCGGCGGCGCGCCGGTCGCGTCGATGAGCTGCGCCCCGACGAGCGCGAGCGCGCCCGCCCCCTCGGGTGGTGGGGCTTCTCCGCAGCCGGTGAGCGTCAGGGCCAGTCCTGCCGCCAGCAGTTGCAGTTGCTTCATGGGAACCTCTCCTCACTTGCGGGGCGTCGTGTTGTCACGCAGCCACGCGTCCAGGGCGGTGAACTCGAGACCGCCTTCCCGATAGAGACGCGAGACGAAGGCCCATGCCCGGTCCGCGTCGGCGGTGATCTCGACGCCGTTGATGGCCAGGAACGTGAACATGGCTGCGAACGCGGTGCGCTTCTTTCCATCCACGAACGGGTGGTTCTGGGAGAGGCTCTCCCAGAGGGCGGCCGCCTCGGCGATCGCATCGGCGTAGTATCCGGTCTGGGGCCGGAACAGGGCGGCGTCGAGCTGACCGGGGTCCCGAATTCCGGCCGCGCCGCCGTATGTCGCGATCTGGTCGGCGTGAATGGCCAGAATATCGCCGCGGGTCAGATAGTCTCGCGTCACTTCGCGAGCTTGTCGTAGAGGGCCGCGAACCGGCCGTGGCTACGCTGGTAGGCGGCCATCACGTGCGGGCGGGCCCGGCCTTGCCGGCGCTGATCGATCAACGTCGCGATCGCTTCGTCGACCAGCGCCTGAATCTGGCGGCCCTCGTCCCTGGCCAGGCGTCGCAGTTCTTCCAGAAGGGCCGTGTCCACCTGCGTCGCGAACTTCTGGCGCGTCGGCATCCCGTCGTCCCCCATGGGCATCAGACTTGATGCTTCAAGAAGTGTCAAGCTCGCTGTGACCTGGGGGCACAGGCCAGGAGGCTGCGCCGCTGAACGCGCGCTGCAGCGTGTTGCTGCCCGCGCAGACTCCCCAACGCGACCGGGCCAGCCCGGGGCGGCCCGAACGCGGGCGAGAGGGCGGCGGCGGAGGCGGGGCCGGCCGCGGCCGGTGTATCTTCTGGGCGAACAGGAATACGGAGACCCAGATGAAGAACCGATGGGCGGTGGTGACGTTGGTCGCGCTGGGCTGGCTTGCGCCCGCTGCCGCGGCGGCTCAGGAGCCGGCACGGGCGGTGGACCCCGCGACGTTCAGGACCCCCTGGGGCGATCCGGACCTGCAGGGCGTCTGGTCGTACGCCACGTTCACGCCGCTCCAGCGGCCGGAGGCCCTGGCGGGACGCGAGTTCCTGACGTCGGAGGAGGTGGCGGCGCTGAACCGCGACGACGCCAGCCGCGCGTCGTCCGAACGCCGCGGCGAGCTCTCCCGCGAGCGCGACCTCGCCCTCGCCTACAACCAGGTCTGGTGGGATCGGGGCGCCTCCACGGGGCGCACCTCGCTCATCGTCGACCCGGCCGACGGGAGGCTCCCGCCCCTGACGCCCGAGGCGGAGCGGCGGGAGGCGGAGCGGCGGGACTACCGGCGCGACCACCCCTTCGACTCCTGGGCGGACCGGCCGCTGCAGGAACGCTGCATGACCTACCAGCGGGTGCCGCCGGTGCCGTCCGGCTACAGCAACGCCTATCTCATCCTGCAGTCGCCCGGCCAGGTCGTGATTCTCAACGAGATGATCCACGACGTGCGCGTCGTGCCGCTGGACGGACGCCCGCCGATCGACGGGCGCATCCGGCAGTGGAACGGCGACGGGCGCGGCCGCTGGGAAGGCGACACGCTCGTGGTCGAGACCACG
>JAPOWL010000260.1 GCA_026707615.1 Acidobacteriota bacterium
TGTGGATCTCGTAGCCGTTGCGCCACTCGATGTGGTTGTCGATGTGCGTGAACTGCGTCTCCTGCCAGCCGGTCTCGAAATCGAAGATCGTGAAGTGGTTGATGTGGGGCCGGAACTCGTGCACCCCCCAGAAGTCGTCGGGACGGAGCGTGGTGAAGACGCTGCCGTTCATGCGGCGGTAGCTGCGCCGCGCCAGGAAGCCGACCTCGGGATTGAAGTTCGGGGCCACCTCCGTGTAGCCGAGGCTGAGCCGGGCCACCTCCGACTGGTGCTGGGCGCTCAGAGCGTATGCGTGCACGTCGCCGCCCGGCCCCCCCGGCGTCTCCGTGGCCGCCGCGAACCCGGACACGGTGCCGCCCTGGCCGATGCCCCAGCGCCCGTCGAGGGCGTACGTGCGGTTGTAGTCCCGGTTGCCGGCCAGGTTGCCGCTCGCCTGCCGATTCACGAACATCGCCCCGATGTTGGTGCGGTTCGGCAGGTCGTGGCGGACGCGCCCCACGGTGAAGTTCTGGCTCGCCGTCCCCGGCGCGGCGTCGCTCCCCCCGACCTCCGCCGTCTGCATGTTCAGGAATCCGACGTTGGTGTCGGTGCCGATCTTCCCCGACAGCCGCCCGCCGCCGATGATCGGGATCTGCTCGCCGCGATCGCCCAGGCCTATCCGCCGGCTGAAGAAGACGTCGACCGCCCCGGACTGCCCCACCGAGAACAGGCCCGCGTTCTCCAGGAAGAAGGGCCGCTTCTCCGGGAAGAAGAGGGTGAAGCGGTCGAGGTTGATCTGCTCGTCGTCCACCTCGACCTGCGCGAAGTCGGTGCGGAACGTTCCGTCGAGCGTCAGGCTGGGCGTCAGGCTGTACTTCAGGTCGGCTCCGGCATTGCCGTCGCCGGCCGTGGCCCCGTCCGCCGTCCGGCGGGTCGCGGAGCCGAGCGAGTAGGGGATGAACTGCAGGTTCCGCTGGGGCGGCACGCGCAGGCCGCGGAGCTCCCCCGCCAGCGAGAGGCGGTTCAGGTTGAACTGCCGCGGCATCGGCGACCAGTACGCCTGCTCGTTGCGGGCCCGGATGTTGCGCTGGAAGTTCATCCCCCAGGTCTGGACCTCGGCCGTCGGATAGCGGAGCGTCCGGAACGGGATGGCGATCTCGGCGCTCCAGCCGATCTCCGACACGCTCGTGCTCACCTGCCAGGCGCCGTCCCAGTTGATGTTGAGGCCGCCGCCGGAGCCCCGCTGCTGCATGCTGTTCGAGGGCCGTCCGCTCCCGCCCCCGCCGAAGCGGCCCGTCCCCTGTCCCTCGTTCGTCACCTGCCCGTCGTACTCCACCCCGGCCGGGTTGGTGCCGAAGACGAAGCCGTTGAGCCCGTCGTGGTAGGTGTCGAGAATGATCTGGAAGCTGTCGGTCTCGGTGAGGTCGGAGTCCCGGCGGCTGTCCGCGGCAATGATCGTCGTCGGGTCCGCCGTGTAGCAGACGATGCCGAAGTAGAGCGGGTCGTGGGGGTGGACGATGCGCCCCTCGGTCCGCTCCGACGCCGGCCGGCCCTCGAACGGACGGCTCTGGACGAACCCCGAGGCGGGGACGGCGGCGGCGTAGACCGGGTCGCCGAGCACGTCTCCGTCCACCTCCGGCCCCTCGACGACGCGCGCCGGCCGCGTCAGCGGCGCGCCGGTCGCGGTCACCTCGCGCGCCGCGAGCGCGTCGAAGCTGGGCCGCTGACTCCCGGCCTGCTCGGCCCGTGCCCCGGCGGCCGGGCCGAGCAGGAACGGGACCAGCAGGAACGGGACCGGGACGAGGCGCGAGAGTCGTGCGTGCATCTGTCGGAACCTGACCCGCGCCGCGGAACTGCCGTGTGGGAGCCGTCCGGACCATCGCCGGGCCGCCGGTGCCGCGCGACGCATCCTACTGCAGATCCTCCGTGCGCTCAGGGCTTCCGCGCTTGGCCGGAGGCCGACCCCAGCGGATTCTGCTCGATCATGTGGTCCGCCACCGGCCGGCCGCCCACGACGTGCTCGCGGATGATGCGGTCCAGGACCTCGGGGTCGCAACCGCCGTACCAGGTGCCCTCCGGATAGACCACCGCCACCGGCCCGCCCTCGCAGACGCGCAGGCAGTTGGCCTTCGTGCGCAGCACGCCGCCCCGCTCCGAGAGGCCGAGCTCCTTCAGGCGGCGCTTGAGGTAGGCCCAGGCCTCGAGGCTGCGCGCCTTGTCGCAGCACTTGGGCACCGTCTGGTCGCAACAGAGGAAGACGTGCCGCCGGGCGACGTCGACGCCGACCGACGCGGCAACGCGGCGCTGGCTCTCCAGGGTGCCGGGCGCGGGGTGGGAGTCGGGCATGCGGGCACGTCAGCGGCGGGTCCGCTCGGGCCGGGGCGCAGGCGCCGCCGGAATCGCTTACCATAGCATGCAGGGTCGAGGCTCCCCCGCGCCCGCCGCCGCGCCCCGGAGCTCCCGCCACCTACGGATCGGACTCCGATGCCCAAGCGCGCCCGGCTCTCGTTCCTCAACGACTGGACTTCGGTGTTCCTCGCCACGGTCGAGCGCGGCGGGAACGCCCTGCCGCACCCGGCCACGCTCTTCGCCATCCTGGCCGGCGTGATCATCGTGGTGTCCGGCATCGCCACCCGGATGGGGATCGAGGCGGTCCACCCCGGCACGGGCGCGACGATCGAGCCCGTGAGCCTGATGACGCTCGAGGGGCTCCACCGCATCCTGATCGGGATGGTGGCGAACTTCACGACCTTCGCCCCGCTCGGGACGGTGCTGGTCTCGATGCTCGGCATCGGGGTGATGGAAGCGAGCGGGCTGATCGCGGCGGCGCTCCGGCTGCTGGTCCTCTCCGCCCCCAAGCGGCTCCTGACGTTCGTCATCGTGCTGGCGGGCGTGCTCTCGAACACCGCGAGCGAGATCGGCTACGTGCTGCTGGTGCCGCTCGGCGGCATCATCTTCCTCGGCGCGGGACGGCACCCGATCGCGGGGCTCGCGGCGGCGTTCGCGGGGGTGTCGGGTGGCTACAGCGCCAACCTCCTTCTCGGCACCATCGATCCGCTGCTGGCGGGGCTGTCGGAGGAAGCGGCCCAGATCGTTCAGCCGGGCTACGAGGTGAACGCGGCCGCCAACTATTTCTTCATGGTGGTGTCGACGTTCGTCATCGCCGCCGCAGGCACCTGGGTGACGGAGCGGATCGTCGTGCCGCGCCTGGGGACGTACACCGGCGAGGAGCAGGCCACCGCCGTCGACACCCTGTCCGCCGAGGAGCGGCGCGGGCTGCGGTTCGCCGGGGCGGCGTTCGCCATCTTCGGCGCCGTGCTGCTCTGGGGCACGGTGCCCGAGGCCGGGTTCCTGCGCGACCCGCAGACGGGCAGCCTGCTCCGGTCGCCCTTCCTGTCCGGCATCGTGGCGTTCATCTTCCTCGGCGGCACCTGGGTCGGCATCGCCTACGGCGTAGGCGCGGGTCGCTTCAGGAGCGACACCGACGTCATGAACGGCATGGGGAAGACGATCGGCACGCTGGGCACGTACCTCGTGCTCGTCTTCTTCGCGGCGCAGTTCGTCGCCTACTTCAACTGGACCAACCTCGGGCTGATCATGGCCATCAAGGGCGCCGAGACGCTGCGGGCATCGGGCCTCGGCGGGGTGCCCCTGATGCTCAGCTTCGTGCTGCTGTCGTCGGCCTTGAACCTGATCATGGGCAGCGCCTCGGCCAAGTGGGCGGTCATGGCCCCGGTCTTCGTCCCGATGTTCATGCTGCTGGGCTACACGCCCGAGCTGACGCAGACCGCCTACCGTATCGGAGACAGCACGTCGAACGTCATCGCCCCGATGATGTCCTACTTCGCGCTCATCGTCGCCTTCT
>JAPOWL010000055.1 GCA_026707615.1 Acidobacteriota bacterium
GCCCTGCTTGAGCTGCTTGCCGAGCTCCGCCTGACGCTCGTCCACCTCGCGCCGCGCGGCGGCGAGACGGGCGTCCTCGGCGCGGAGCCGCTTGCGCTCCGCCGCCACCTCCGCGCGCGCGGCCTCGAGCTCCGCGAGCGTCCTCGCCGTGCGCTCGAGGTGCTCGGCGAGCTGTGCCTCCCGCGCGCTGCGGCGGTCGCGGGCGTCCTCGATGACCGCCGCGGGGAGGCCCAGCCGGCTGGCGATCTCGAAGGCCAGGCTCCGCCCCGGCACGCCGTACGCAAGGTGGTAGGTGGGCGCGTACGTTTCCGGATCGAAACCGAATCCCGCGCAGGTGACGCCGTCCGTGGTCGAGGCGTACGACTTGAGCAGATCGTCGTGCGTCGTCGCCGCCACGAGCGCGCCGCGGCAGCGGAAGCGCTCGATGATGGCGGCGCCGAGCGCGCCGCCCTCCGTGGGATCGGTCCCCGCGCCGACCTCGTCCAGCAGGACGAGCGCCGGCAGCAGCAGGCGCTCCTCCATCTCGACGATGTGGGCGATGTGGCCCGAGAAGGTGGACAGGCTGTTCGCTATCGACTGGTCGTCGCCGATGTCGGCGAACACGGACTGGAAGACGCCCACGCGCGCGCCGCCGGCGGCCGGGACGTGGAGCCCCGCCTGGGCCATCAGGATCAGCAGTCCGGTCGTCTTCAGGGCCACCGTCTTGCCGCCGGTGTTCGGGCCCGTCACGACCAGGGCGGCGGTCGGCGGGGCCAGCTCGATGTCGACGGGCACCGGGCCCGCGGCCTCGCCCGGATTCGCGGAAGCCTCGTTCCCGTTCCCGGCCCGCGCGCGAACCGCGGGGATGAGCAACGGGTGGCGGGCGGCCGGGAGCTCGATGCGCGAGTCGGGTGCGAGAGCCGGCTCGACGCCGTCCACGAGGCGCGAGAACCGGGCGCGGGCCTGGATGACGTCGAGCTCGGCGGCAGCCGACACCGTGCGCCGCAGGTCCAGCCCCCGCCGGCGCAGCCCGTTCGCCAGGGCCAGCAGGATGCGGCGGATCTCGTTCGCCTCGTCCTGCTCCAGGGCGACGATGTCGTTGTTGATCTCGACCGTGCTCAGCGGCTCGAGAAAGAGGCTGGCTCCGCTGCCG
This sequence comes from Acidobacteriota bacterium, assembly GCA_026707615.1. GTDB lineage: Bacteria > Acidobacteriota > Vicinamibacteria > Vicinamibacterales > UBA8438 > JAGWAJ01. Next base: position 1,133 of record JAPOWL010000055.1, read on the forward strand.
GAGCTGCCGTGCACGATGCCCGGAATCGATCCCCGGTGCTCCGAGCGCACGAGAAGGACGAAGCGCCCGTCGCGTTCGGTGACCACCTGTTCCTGCAGGTACCTCGCCGTCTCGCGGCCGCGCAGGAACGACGCGAGCGTGTTGCGGAGCCGCTGCCGCTGCTTGCGCAGCCGTTCGCGGATCGCCCGCAGCTCCGGCGACGCGCGGTCGACCACCTCCCCCTGCTCGTCGATGGTCGCCAGGATCTCCGCCCCTTCGCGCTCGAACGACCGGCAGCCCTCGACGAGGGTCCTCAGGGCCGGGAAGGCCTCGGCGTCGGCCTGGCGGACCGCGGCCCGGACGGCGTCGACCGACGCGAGAAAGGTGGCGAGGCCCCGCAGTTGCCCGGGTTCGAGGAGCCGGCCCTCGATGGCCAGGGCCCCCAGCGATTCCTCGAGGTCGTCCGGGCCGGAGAGTGGCAGGTCGTGGGATTCGAGGAACTCGACCCCCTCGGTGGTGGCCGCGAGCGCGGTCCGGACCGCCCGGGCGTCGGTCTGCGGTGCGAGGTCGCCCAGGGCGGCCGCCCCGAGCGGGGTCAGCGCCAGGCTGCGGACCGCCTCCACGATGCGGTCGAACTCCAACGCCCGCAACGAGCCGTCGTGCATGCCTACATACTAACCAAGCGCCCCCGGCGCCCCTCAGTCGAGGTGATTGATGGTGCTCGCGAGGGCGGCGGCGCCGAAGCCGTTGTCGATGTTGACGACGGAGACGCCCGAGGCGCAACTGTTGAGCATGCCGAGCAGGGCCGCCAGCCCGCCGAAGGCGGCGCCGTAGCCGACGCTCGTCGGCACGGCGATGACCGGGACGCGCACCAGGCCGCCGATGACGCTCGGCAGCGCCCCTTCCAGGCCGGCCGCGGCGATGATCACGCGCGCTTCGTGCAGCCGATCCTCGGCGGCGAGGAGGCGATGCAGGCCCGCGACCCCGACGTCGTACAACGTCTCGACCCGATTGCCCAGCGTCTCGGCCGCAACGCGGGCCTCCTCCGCCACCGGGAGGTCGGACGTTCCTCCCGTCGCGATCAGGATCGTGCCGCGGCCCGTCGGAGCGGTCGCACCGCGGGTGATGCAGCGCGCCGTTTCGTGGAACGCGGCGTCGGGCACCACCTCGCGCACGGCGGCGTGGGCGGCTCGGTCCGTGCGGGTCACCAGCAGGGTCTGACCGGCCTCCACGAGGCGTTCGGCGATCGCCGCCACCTGCTCGGGGGTCTTGCCGGCGCCGAAGACGACCTCGGGGAAGCCCTGGCGGACGGGGCGGTGGAGATCGACGCGCGCGAAGCCCAGGTCCTCGAACGGACGGCGGCGGACGATGTCGACGATGCGCCGCTCCGCGTCGGCGGGGCTCAGCACGCCGCGGGCGACGTCCGACAGGAGACCGGGCAACTGGTCGAGAGGCACGGGCTGCGATCCCGGGGCGACTTGCGCCCCCGGCGGCGACGGATGTAACGTCGCGGCCGGATGCCGCCCCCGGTCGACGCGCTGGTGGTCGCGCTGTACTTCGGCGTGCTGGCGTGCCTTGCCGCCTACTGGGCGCACCGCGCGTACCTCGTGTATCTTTACACAACGCGCCGTTCCCGATCGGCCTCCCGGAACGCGCAGGCCGGGCTCCCGAGCGCGGTTCTCCCGCGGGTCACGGTTCAGCTTCCCGTCTACAACGAGATGTACGTGGTCGAGCGTCTCATCGACGCGGTGGGCAGCCTGCGCTACCCGCGGGATCGTCTCGACGTCCAGGTGCTGGACGACTCGACGGACGAGACGAGCCGGATCGTGGACCAGGCCGTCCGCCGCTGGCGCGAGCGGGGGCTCGCCATCGCGTGCCTGCGCCGGCCGGCCCGCACGGGCTTCAAGGCCGGCGCGCTGGCCGCGGGCCTCGACGCGGCGAGAGGGGAGCTCATCGCGATCTTCGATGCCGATTTCGTGCCGCCGCCCGGGTTCCTCGAGCAGGCCGTGCCGCTCTTCCGGGATGCCGGGGTGGGTATGGTCCAGGCGCGCTGGGGACACCGCAACCGGCACGACTCGCTCCTGACGCGCGTGCAGGCGCTCCTGCTCGACGCGCACTTCCTGCTCGAGCACGGCGCCCGTCATCGCGGCGGCTGCTTCTTCAACTTCAACGGCACGGCCGGCGTCTGGCGCCGGGCGGCCATCGTCTCGGCCGGCGGGTGGCAGCACGACACGCTCACCGAGGATCTCGATCTCAGCTACCGGGCCCAGCTTGCGGGCTGGCACTTCGTCTTCGTGCCCGACGTCGTCGCCCCCGCCGAGCTGCCGGTCGAGATGAACGCGTTCAAGTCGCAGCAGCACCGCTGGGCGAAGGGCTCGATCCAGACCTGCCGGAAGCTGCTGCCGCGCGTTCTCCGGGCGCCCGTGCCGTTCCGCGTGCGGGTCGAGTCGGTCTTTCATCTCACCGCCAACCTCAACTACCTGCTCGTGCTCGCCTGGGCGGCGCTGGTCGTGCCCGCGCTGTTCGCGCGCGCCTCGGCGGGCGGCTGGTGGCTCTGGCTCGATGCCCCGATCTTCGCGGCGGCGGGGTTGGCCGCGGTCCTCTTCTACACGCTGAGCCAGCGCGAGGTGGGCGGGAACTGGCTCGCCCGCGCGCGCGACATCCCGGCCCTGGCCGCCGTCGGGCTCGGCATGTCGGTGAACAACGCCCTCGCCGTGGTCGGAGCGCTGACGG
>JAPOWL010000557.1 GCA_026707615.1 Acidobacteriota bacterium
CCGTCCTCGGGCGCCCGGGGCGCCGGGGATGGGTCGGCGCCCTCGTCCGCCTGCCCCTCGAGGCCGCCCGGGCCGGCGGCATCGTCGACCTGTACGCCCGCGCCCGTTGACGGCGGGTCTCACTCGCCGGTGGCGTGGTAGTCCATCTCCCCTGCCTCGATGCGGACCGGAAGCCGGTTCTCGAGCGGCGGCAGCGGGCAGGTCGTGTAGGGGTTGAACGCGCACGGCGGGTTGTAGGCGCGGTTGAAGTCCACGGTCGTCCAGCCTTCCTCGGGCGCGTCCGCGTAGAGGAAGCGTGCCGCCGGGTACGTCTCGCTCCCGCTCGTGAGGTCGCGGAAGATGAACCACAGGCGGCCGCCGGCGTCGAAGGCGGTCATCCGGTGCTCGGCGCCTCCCGCCGTGAAGGCCACCGAGCCGCTGGTGCGGAACGTCTCGACGTCGCCGAGGATGTTCGGGAGCTGCACCGTCCGCGGCTCGGCGTGGGGGATGTACCGGCCCCGCACGCGGAAGTCCTCGGCGACCGGGAACCAGCGCAGACCGGAGAAGTTCCGGCGTATCTCGCTGTCGCGGTCGCGCATGCGGATGGCCAGCCGGTCGCCGCTGTAGTGGCCGAAGAGCGAGAGCGGCCCGATGGCGATCGTGGGACGCGACGCGCCCTCGTAGGGCCACAGCCGGGCGCCCTCGGTCTCGCGACCGTCGATCGTCAGCGTCTCGCCGGCCGGCGCCCGCACCGTGATCTCGCCCCGGCGCAGCGTGAAGATGCCGGCACTCTGCGGCCCGGCCCGCAGAACGATGTCGTTGAGCGGGGAGGAGCCGAACGTGTTGTCGCCCTCGGTAAGGAAGAACAGGCCGGCCACGGTCAGCCAGCCGTCGTCCGCGGTGAGCCGCGCTTCGCGATCGGCGCGCCAGGCCTCCGTTTCCGCCGCGGGGTCCTGAGCCTGCGGCGCCGCGGCGGCCACGACCGCCAGCAGGGCGCCGAGCGTGAGCCGCCGCCACGTCGTCATCGGTTGCACGGTGAACTCCTTGGAATCTCTCGCCGGCAGGAGAGGCGCTCCTCGCCGGCGGGTACCTCGCGCTGCCGTCGTCCGCGGTCGCGGTCCGCGAGCTGCGCACGCGTCGAGTCTAGGAGTTTGCGCCGCAGAACGCCAACGGAGTGCGTGCCGCGGCGCAAGCTCCTGGGGCGGTGGGGGCTGGGGCCGACCCGGAGCGTGCGACGGGTTGGCGGCGCTAGGAGTTTGCGCCGCAGAACGCCAACGGAGTGCGTGCCGCGGCGCAGGCTCCTGGCGCCGGCGCCGCCCGGCGGGATGCCCTACGATCCCCGGCGATGGCGGGCCTCGTCCCGGTCGCGGAGCGGCTTCGGCGCCGGACGCGCGCCCTGCGGTTCGGCACCCCCGTGACCTGCGTCTATGCCCCGCTCGACTACGCCTGGGACCCGCATCGGCAGTACCTCGAGCGCTACGGGGGGGAGCCGCGCGACGTGCTCTTCGTCGGCATGAACCCCGGCCCGTTCGGGATGGCCCAGACCGGGGTGCCGTTCGGCGACGTGGAGCTGGTCCGGGACTGGATCGGCATCGACGGGCCGGTGGGGCGGCCGGCGCACGAGCATCCGCGGCGGCCCGTCCTCGGCTTCCGCATCGGTCGGCGCGAGGTGAGCGGCGCCCGCTTCTGGGGCTGGGCGCGGGCACGCTGCGGCACCCCGGACACGTTCTTCCGGCAGGCGTTCGTCTGGAACTACTGCCCCCTGGTCTTCATGGACGAGGGCGGCCGCAACCTCACCCCGGACCGGCTCCGCCCGCGCGAGGCCCGCGAGCGGCTGTTCGGGATCTGCGACGAGGCGCTGGCCGCGGTGGCGGCACACCTGCGCCCGACCGTCATCGTGGGCATCGGCCGGTTCGCGGCCGACCGGGTGCGGCCGGTGGCGGAGCGGTGCGGGGCGCGCTCGGGGAGCGCTCCCCATCCGAGCCCCGCCAGCCCCCGTGCGAACCGGGGCTGGAGCGCGATCTTCGAGGCCGCGTTGCGGGAGCTCGGCATCGCGTGGACCGGCGCCCCACCGGGAACGAGCGCGTAGGGATACTCCACCGTGCCGGGTCCGGCCCGCCCGCCCGTGGCCGGCGCGCCCGCCGGCGGTCGGCTTGCGCGGCGGGCGCGTGGTGAGGGATCATCCGGGGTTGCGCCCCGCCGCGCGGCATCCGCCGGGCGGGGAGGGCGGCGAGCCACGAGGCACCCGAGCGGACAGCGCAGCCCAGCGCGAGCCTTCGACATGAGCACGAACACCTTCGGAACCCGCCAGTCGCTGCCGGACGGACACGGCGGCCACGTGGACCTCTACAGCCTGCGGGCGCTCGAGGCGTCCGGCTACCCGGGCGTCGGCCGCCTGCCCTACTCCCTCAAGATCCTTCTGGAGAACCTGTTGCGGCGGGAGGACGGACGCTCCGTGACCGCCGCCGACGTCGAGGCGCTCGCCCGCTGGACGCCCGGAGTCCGGAAGGAGATCGCCTTCATGCCGGCGCGCGTGCTGCTGCAGGACTTCACGGGGGTGCCCGCGGTGGTCGATCTGGCCGCGATGCGCGACGGGGTGGCGCGCCTCGGCGGCGACCCCGCGCGGGTCAACCCGCTCCAGCCGGCCGAGCTCGTCATCGATCATTCCGTGCAGGTCGACCACTTCGGGGTCGCGAACGCGCCGGAGCTGAACGCCCGGCTCGAGTTCGCGCGGAACCGCGAGCGCTACGCGTTCCTCAAGTGGGGCCAGGACGCCTTCCGCAACTTCAAGGTCGTGCCGCCCGACACCGGCATCGTGCACCAGGTCAATATCGAGCATCTCGCGCGCGTCGTCTGCCGTGAGGAGACCGGCGGGAACCCGCTCGCGTATCCCGACACGCTGGTCGGCACGGACTCCCACACGACGATGGTCAACGGCCTCGGCGTCGTCGGGTGGGGCGTCGGCGGCATCGAGGCCGAGGCGGCGATGCTGGGGCAGCCGATCTCGATGCTCATTCCCGACGTCGTCGGCTTCCGTCTGGTGGGCTCCCTGCCCGAGGGCACCACGGCGACCGACCTCGTCCTGACGATCACGGAGCGGCTCCGCCGGCACGGCGTGGTCGGCAAGTTCGTCGAGTTCTTCGGGCCGGGGCTCGGTTCGCTGACCCTCGCAGACCGCGCCACGCTCGGCAACATGTCGCCCGAGTACGGATCGACGGTGGCCATCTGTCCGATCGACGGCATGACGCTCGACTACCTCACCCTGACGGGGCGCGCCGCCGACCAGGTCGACCTGGTCGAAGCGTATGCGAAGGCGCAGGGGCTGTTCGCCTCCGAGGCGGACGATCCGGTCTACAGCGACGTGGTCGAGCTCGACCTCGCGACCGTCGAGCCGAGCATCGCCGGTCCCCGGCGCCCCCAGGATCGGGTCCCGTTGCGCGGGGCCGGCAAGGCGTTCGAGAAGGTGCTCGCCGAAATGACCGCGGGGCGAGCCGCCGCCTCGACCGGTGCGGCTGCTCCGGCTCCGGGCGCGGTCGCCGGCGGCCCCGCGCCGGACGCAACCGACGCGGCGTCCGGGGTGGCGGTCGACGGGGCAGCGGGCCGGGCGGGTCTCCGCGACGGCGCCGTCGTCATCGCCGCCATCACGAGCTGCACGAACACCTCGAACCCGAGCGTCATGATCGCGGCCGGGCTCGTCGCCCGGAAGGCGGCGGCGCGCGGTCTGCGCCCGAAGCCCTGGGTGAAGACGAGCCTCGCGCCCGGCTCGATGGTCGTCACCGAGTACCTCGCGGCGGCCGGCCTCCTCGAGCCGCTCGCCGAGCTCGGCTTCGGCCTCGTCGGCTACGGCTGCACGACCTGCATC
>JAPOWL010000381.1 GCA_026707615.1 Acidobacteriota bacterium
GCGCGACGATCAGCATCGAGGTCACGGACGGGCAGTAGGTCGCCTGCGCGCGGGCGCCGTCGGCCCCCGATGTCCGGCACTGCGGCAGGAGCGGAGAGAGCATCGTGATTCACTTCCCCGCGCTCCGGTGGGGCGAGCCCTACCGGAGCCTCGACGTCGACAAGGTGGTGCACTTCGACACCGGCGAGCCGGTGGCCGAGGTGAGCCAGGCCAACCCCGGCATCGTCGCGCGCGATCTGCGCAAGGCGCCGCGCGCCCGGGCCGCGCTGCGCGAGGTGCCGGTCGCCGATCTGCTCGCGAGGGTGAAGAAGGCCGCCGAGCTCTTCTCGTCCGCGGAGCTGCCGCTGGGCGACGGCAGCCAGACGCCCGACGAGTTCGTCCGGCAGCAGTCGGCCACGACCGGCCTCCCCGAGCACATGTGCCGCATGAACATGGAGAAGCTGCGGTACGTGCTCGACCACCTCGACGAGATCCTGATCTCGCTGACGCGGCGCCTCGATCCCGACATCCTCTCGCGCGGCTACGGCGAGGAGGACGGCGTCATGCGGAGCTACCAGGCGACGACGCCGGTGCTCGGCATGGTGCTGCCGTCGAACTCGCCGGGGGTGCACAGCCTCTGGCTCCCCATCATCCCGCTGCAGATCGGGCTGGTGCTCAAGCCCGGGCCGCAGGAGCCCTGGACGCCGTGGCGCATGACGCAGGCGTTCTTCGAGGCGGGAGTGCCGCGCGAGGCGGTGTCGCTCTACCCGGGACTGGGCGACGTCGGCGCCGCCGTGCTCAACAACTGCTCGCGGAGCCTGATCTTCGGCGGAACGGCCACCGTCGAGCAGTACGCGGGGAACCCCGGCGTGCAGGTGCACGGCCCGGGATTCAGCAAGATCCTGCTCGGCGACGACGAGGCCGACAACTGGGAGCGCCACCTCGACCTGATGGTCGACAGCGTGCTCGTCAACAGCGGCCGGAGCTGCATCAACTGCTCGGGCATCTGGACGCCGCGACACGGCAAGGCCATCGCCGAGGCGCTGGCCGAGCGGCTGGGCCCCATCGAGCCGCTGCCGCCGGAGGATCCGAAAGCGGCCCTCGCCGCGTTCACCGTGCCCGGGCAGGCCGCCGCGATCTCGTCCGACATCGATGCCGCCCTCGGTGAGGACGGGGTCGACGAGGTCACGGCCCGGCATCACGCGAACGGCCGCCTGGTGTCGCGCGAGCGCTGCGACTACGTCCGTCCGACCGTCGTCTACTGCCCGTCCCCGGACGTCGCGATGGCCAAGAAGGAGTACATGTTCCCCTTCGTGACCGTCGTCGAGTGCGAGCAGCGGAAGATGCTCGGGGCGATCGGGCCGACCCTGGTCGCGACGGCGCTCACGAACGACAACGCGTTCCGGCTGTCGCTGCTCGACGCGCGCAACATCGACCGGTTGAATCTGGGCCCCATACCGACGATCAAGCTCAACTGGCTGCAGCCGCACGAAGGGAACATCGTCGACTTCCTCTTCCGGCCGCGGGCGTTCCAGATGGCCTCGTAGGCGCGCGGGGCAGGAGGGGCGGCCCCTTTGCTCGAAGTCACAGAGCTCTCGAAGCAGTATGCGACCCCGAGCGGGCCGCTGCCGATTCTCGCCGACGTCTCGTTCGCGCTCGAGCGCGGGGATGCGGCGTCGATCGTCGGGCCGTCCGGCAGCGGCAAGAGCACGCTGCTCTATGTGGCCGGGGCGCTCGAGCCGCCGACCAGCGGCCGGGTGATGCTGGACGGCACCGATCCGTTCGGGCTGGGCGAGCGCGAGCTGGCCGCCTTCCGCAACTCGCGCGTCGGCTTCGTCTTCCAGGATCACCTGCTGCTGCCGCAGTGCACGGTCCTTGAGAACGTGCTGGTGCCGACGCTGGTGAGCCAGCCCGGCGCCGCGGTGCGCAAACGGGCGGAATCGCTCCTCGAGCAGGTCGGCCTCGAGCATCGCCTCGACCATCGACCGGCCGAGCTCTCGGGCGGCGAGCGCCAGCGGGTGGCGCTGGCGCGGGCGCTGATTCAGGAGCCGCCGCTCGTCCTGTGCGACGAACCGACCGGCAACCTCGACCCCGCGTCGGCGGAAACGGTCGGGTCGCTGCTGTTCACGCTGCACGAGACCCACCGCAACATCCTGCTCATCGTGACGCACAACGCCGCGCTGGCGGCGCGCTGCCCCACGCGATATCGCCTGGAGAACCGGCGGCTGGAAGCGGCATGACCGCGGCGCGTGGCGATCCGGTCGCGGCGCGGTGCGGTCCCGCCGCCGCTCGCCGCGGATCGGCTCGGCCGCGCAGCGGCACGAACCGGCGCGGCCCGGCTGCGCGCGGCCCGGCCGCGGATCCGTACGAGGTGTCCGCATGACCCTGCTCGCGCTCGTCCGGCGCAACATCGTTCATTTCTGGCCCACCAATCTCGCCGTCATCGGCGGCGTGGCCGTCGCGGTGGCGGTCCTGGCCGGCGCGCTCCTCGTCGGCTCGTCGGTCCGGGCGAGCCTGCGGACCCTGGCTCTCGAGCGGCTGGGGGCCATCGACCAGGTGGTCACCAGCCTCGGGTTCGTGCGGGAGGAGCTGGCCGCGGAGCTGCAGGAGGCCGACGGGATGGCGTCCGCCTTCGCGGGCACGGCGCCGATCGTCGCGGTCGAGGGCTTCGTCACGCACCAGGCGAGCGGGCGCCGGGCGTCGGGCATCCAGGTGTACGGGGTGGACCATCGGTTCTGGGAGTTCCACGGCCTCGACGCGGCGCCGCGAGAGCTCGGGCGGAACGACGTCCTCGTCAGCGCGGGGCTGGCGGACGAGCTGGGGGCGGCGGACGGCGACGCGCTGCTGGTCCGCGTGGAGAAACCGTCGGAGGTCCCCATCAGCTCCCTCCACGGGCGCCGCGACGACATCGGCCGGACCCTGCGGCTCGGCGTCCTGCGGGTCCTGCCGCCGGACGAGCTGGGCGAGTTCTCGTTCCGGCCGCAGCAGGGGCTGGCGCGCTCCGTCTTCGTGTCGCTGGCGCGGCTCCAGCGCGACCTGGAACAGGAGGGCCGGGTCAACACGATCCTCCTCGCGGCCGCCGGCGGGGCGTCGGACGCTCCGGGGCCGGCTGCCGCCCGCCTGACGACAGCCGAGTCGGCGCTGCGCTCGGTGGCGACCCTCGACGACCTGGGCCTCCGCGTGCGCGCGCTCCCGGAGCACGGCGTGGTCAGCATCGAGTCGGCGGCCGGGCTCGTGAACGACGAGACCGCCGCGGCGGCGGAGTCCGTCGCGGGGACGCTCGGTCTGCGCGCCGAGCCCGTGCTGACCTACCTGGCCAACGCGCTCCGCGTCGGTGACCGGCTGACGCCGTACTCCCTGGTGACCGCGCGCGCCCTCGATGCCGTGAGCGAGGTCGCTTCGGAGGAGAGCGCCGGCGCGCCAGGTGAACGGGGCGCCGCCGGGGGCCAGGCGGGTGCCGCCGGGGGCCAGGCGGGCGCCGCCGAGGGCCAGGCGGGCGCTGGGGACGAGGCCGCCACTGCGCCGCCGGCGGTTCTGAATCGCTGGGCGGCGGACGATCTCGATGCCGCGCCCGGCGACACGCTGACGCTGGAGTACTTCGTCTGGGAGGACGAGGGGCGCCTGGTCACGCACGAGGCGGAGTTCCGCGTCGCCGACGTCGTGCCGATCGCCGGCGCGGCCGACGACCGCGACCTCGCCCCCGACTACCCTGGCATCACGGAAGCCACCGACGTCACCGACTGGGATCCGCCGTTCGACATCGACCTGGACCTGATCCGCCCGGCGGACGAGGAGTACTGGGACGAGCACCGCACGACGCCCAAGGCGTTCATCCCGCTCGCG
>JAPOWL010000620.1 GCA_026707615.1 Acidobacteriota bacterium
GCGCAGCGCCACGCCGTCTTCTCCGAGCGGGAGGTGGCGAAGATCCCCGACGTCCCGAAGGACACCCCGACCCGGCCGATCGCCGCCGCGGCGGTCGTCGGCTGCGGCACGATGGGCGGCGGCATCGCGATGAGCATCGCCAACGCCGGGCTTCCCGTGACGGTGCTGGAATCGTCGCAGGAGGCGCTCGACCGCGGCATGGCCATCATCCGCAGGAACTACGCCGCCACCGTCGCCAAGGGCCGGCTGGCGCAGGCGGACATGGACGCCCGGCTGGCCCGCATCACGCCGACGCTGAACGACGCCGACCTCGGCGCCGCGGACGTGGTGATCGAAGCCGTCTTCGAGGAGATGCCGCTCAAGAAGGAGGTCTTCGCACGGCTGGACCGCGTATGCAAGGCGGACGCGATCCTGGCCACCAACACCTCCACGCTCGACGTCAACGAGATCGCAGCCTCGACCTCCCGGCCCGAGCAGGTCATCGGCACGCACTTCTTCAGCCCCGCCAACATCATGCGCCTGGTGGAGAACGTGCGGGGCGAGCGCACGTCGGTCGAGACCATCGCGACCGTCATGAAGCTCTCGAAGACGCTCGGGAAGATCGGCGCGCTGGTCGGCGTCTGCGACGGCTTCGTCGGCAACCGGATGCTCTACGCCTATCGCCGGCAGGCCGATTTCCTGCTGGAGGAAGGGGCGCTCCCGGCCCAGGTCGACAAGGCAATCTACGAATTCGGCCTGCCGATGGGGCCCTACCAGATGGCGGACCTCACGGGGCTCGACGTGAGCTGGCGCGTCCGCAAGGCGCAGGCCCCGACCCGACCGGCGCACCTGCGCTACTCCCCCATCGCCGATCGGATCTGCGAGATGGGGCGTTACGGGCAGAAGACCGGCGCCGGCTGGTACCGCTACGACGAGGGCAGCCGGGTGCCGATTCCCGACCCGACGATCCACGATCTCATCGTCGGCATATCGAAGGAGCTCGGCATCGCGCGGCGCGCCATCGCCGACGACGAGATCGTCCCGCGCTGCCTCTACCCGCTCGTGAACGAGGGGGCGAAGATCCTCGACGAGGGGCTCGCGTTGCGCGCCAGCGACATCGACGTCATCTGGATGCACGGCTACGGCTTCCCGCGCTACCGTGGGGGACCGATGTTCTGGGCGGACCTCGTCGGCCTGCGGACCGTCTACGACACGATGAGCCGCCTCCACGACGAGCACGGCGAATGGCTGGAGCCGGCTCCCCTCCTGAAGCGTCTCGCGGAGGAGGGCAAGGGTTTCCGGGACTTCGGGAAGTGAGAACCGGACGTGGGGCTGATACACACCCGGGTGACACTGTCGAATCCGAGGCGGAGCGACCTTGCGCCGCTCACGGTGACCGCGCTCGTCGACACTGGGGCGATCACGCTCTGCATCCCGGAGCATGTGGCCGTGCAGTTGAACCTCTCGGCGCTGGAACAGCGGGAGGTGACGACGGCGGAAGGGAGACACGTGTCCGTTCCCTACGTCGGGCCCGTGCAGGTGACCTTCGGGAACCGGTCGTGCTTCGTCGGGGCGCTCGTCCTGGGCGACGGTGTCCTCCTGGGGTCCATTCCCCTCGAAGACATGGACCTCGTAATCAACTCCCGGAGGCAGGAGGTGACCGTCAATCCGGAGAGCCCCAACATACCGTCCGCGGTGGTCAAGTCGGCCTCCTGCCGCACGGGTGGCCGCGAGGTGCCGCGAATCCAACCGTTACGTTCGACGCCGTCCGGCGGTGCATCCGCGCACGCCCTCGTACGTCCGGGCGGTTCTGAATGACCGACGTATCGACAGCGAAGGCGCGTGGCGCCCCGCCCGACGCGACGGACCTGGTCGAGTACTACTTCGACCAGGGATGGACGGACGGCCTGCCGGTGGTGCCGCCGACGACGGAGCGCATCGACGCGATGGTCGCAGCGCTGGGCGGCGACGCGGACCGCCTCGAGACCCGCGTCCCGCCGCGCTGGGGCAACCTGACGCGCGAGGTGCTCGCCGTCAACCTGGTGCTGGCCGGCTGCCGGCCGGAGTACGCGCCGGTCGTGCGCGCGGCGCTCCTGGCGCTCACGAGCGGTCCGTTCAATCTGCACGGCGTGCAGGCCACGACCCACATGGCGGCGCCGCTGCTGGTGGTGAACGGACCCGTCCGCGAGGAGATCGGGCTCAACGCGGGCGCCAACGTCTTCGGGTCCGGCTGCCGGGCCAACGCGACCATCGGCCGCGCCATCCGCCTGGTGCTCCTCAACGTCGGCGGCGGCTGGCCCGGCGACCTCGACAAGAGCACGCTGGGCCACCCCGGCAAGTACACCTTCTGCATCGCGGAGAACGAGGAAGCCAGCCCCTGGGCTCCGTACCACGTCGAGCACGGCTACCGGGCGGCGGACAGCACCGTCTTCTGCATCGCGGCCGAGGGCCCGCACAGCATCACCAACCACGTGGCGAACGACCCCGAGGGGATCCTCGACAGCATCGCCTCGGCAATGAGCACCATCGGCCACAACAACGCCGTCAGCAGCGGCTCGTGCGCCGTCGTCATCGGGCCGGAGCACGCGGCGACGATTGCCGCGAAGCAATGGACCCGCCAGGACGTCCGCCGCTACCTGTGGTCGGCCACGACCAACACCTTCGACGACATCAGCTTCCGCGGCCGCTACGGGAAGATCTACAACCGCAACCTCCCGCGCTGGTACCGCCGGGAACCGGGCGCGCGCATCCCCATCGTCCCCTCCCCCGACGACATCCACCTGTTCGTCGCCGGCGGCGAGGCGGGCCGCTTCTCGGCCTTCCTCCCCGGCTGGGGCCACATGACGTCGCCCGTGCTGCGGGCGATCGACGGGCGTCCGCCCGTCACCGGGGTGTGCGACGACGGAACGTGCGCCCTGTGACAAGGGACTCCGACAGCTTTGTCCGGCAGGAACGGCAACAAATGAGACGCACGTTCCAGGATCAGTTAGCAGCCATACGCACGCGGGAAGGGCAGCGATCAGCGGAGCGGGCAGCCACGCGTGAACAGAACGAAGCGAAGAAGCGATTCGGTAGGATATTCCAGTCCGAACACACCACTCTGAGATTAGCCCAGCGGGAACTGGATATTGACAGAGAAGGCGTGCGCCCTCGGTTGCTCGATATCCTTGGTGACCGAGCCGTTTTGTACTATCGGAAGACGAACGTCTTCATTCCGATCGTAAGGCAAAGGAAGACGAATCGCGCGGATGATTGGTTCTGCATAACGGTGTATCAAGTCGACAGCGTGGAAGAGGCCAAGAGGAAAGCTGCCAGAGATGGTAGCGAACTGATCGTCATCTGAAGAGCCTCCATGGTCGCTGACCACTCACATGAACAAGCGGATGGGACCCTTGACCGTGACGTGCCAGATCGAGAACCAGCGGGATAGGACCCGGTGGGTCCGGGTGCCGGACGTCTCGATTGATACGGACAGCGAGCTGACCTGGATCTCCCGGGAGCACCTGGTGGCGATAGGCGTCGAGCCCGAGAAGCGGGACCGGCGGCTCGCCCTCGCCAACGCGCAGGAAGTCACGCGGTCGATTGGATTCGGCGTCATCCGCGTCGGCGAGGACGTGACGACCGACGAGCTGATAATCGCGGAGCCTGGCGACCTTCAGGTACTCGGCGCGCGTACGCTGCGCGGATTGGGCTTGAGGGTAGACTCGACTACCGCGCGGCTCGTGGCGGCCGAGCCGTTCCTGGTGGCTGAAGTATCCGACGATGGAGCCATCGATGAGAACTGAACGACACCTCCCGGACGGAAGGATCGTCTACGACCCGCGCGGAACGG
>JAPOWL010000586.1 GCA_026707615.1 Acidobacteriota bacterium
CGACGCCGACACGCTGCTCTACCAGTTCACGGTGGACGACCCGACGGTCTGGACGGCGCCCTGGAGCGGCGAGTACGTCTGGCCGGCGAGCCGGGACCGCGTCTACGAGTACGCCTGTCACGAGGCGAACTACTCGTTCCAGGGCATCCTGGGCGGCGCCCGGATCCTGGAGCAGGACGTCCGGGAAGGACGCTGACAGCCATGAACCGACGCGCAACGTTCGAACGCGCCGTCGCCGGTCGCGCCGCCGTCGCGCTCGTCGCGCTCGTCGCGCTGGGCGTGGCGTGGGCGCCGGCCGCCGCCGGCCAGGACATCCCGCGCACCGAGAGCGGGCGGCCGGACCTGTCCGGCACCTACGACACCGCGACCCTGACGCCGCTCCAGCGGCCGGAGCAGTTCGGCGACACGCTGCGGCTGACGGAGGAAGAGGCGGCGGCCATCGCGCGGCAGGAGCTCGAGCGCAACATCAGCCGCAACGCGGCCAGCGACCCGAACCGCGAGGCGCCTCCCGTCGGCGGCGACGGCTCTCCGGGAGCCGCGGGCAACGTGGGCGGCTACAACACGTTCTGGATCGACCGCGGCGCGGGCGCGTTCCGGATCGACGGCGAGTGGCGGACGTCGATCATCACCGACCCGCCCGACGGCCGCCAGCCCGCGCTGACGGCGGCCGCACGCGAGCGGGCGGCCGCGCGGCGCGCGCGCTTCCGCGAGAACACGGGCACGGCGTGGTGGATGATCGAGGGCGGACCCGAGGCGCCCGGACCCTACGACGACCCGGAGATCCGGCCGCTGGCGGAGCGCTGCCTGCTGGGCTTCGGCTCGGTCGGCGGACCGCCCATGCTCCCGGTGCTCTACAACAACCTGAAGCGCATCGTGCAGACCGACGACCACGTGATGATCCTGGCCGAAATGGTGCACGACGCGCGCATCGTGCGCATGAACCAGGAGCACGCGCCGCCCGAAATCCGGAGCTGGCTGGGCGATTCGATCGGGCGCTGGGAGGGCGACACGCTCGTCGTCGACACGACCAACTTCAACGACACGCCGGCCCTGCGGCTGGCGACGCGCGACCTGCACGTCGTCGAGCGCTTCACGCTCATCGACGCCGACACGCTGCTCTACCGGTTCACGGTCGACGATCCGAACGTCTGGACGGCGCCGTGGAGCGGCGAGTACGTCTGGCCGGCGAGCGACACCCGCGTCTACGAGTACGCCTGCCACGAGGCCAACTACTCGTTCCAGGGAATCCTGGGCGGGGCGCGCATCCTGGAGCAGGACGTCCGGGACGGGAAGGTCCCCGAGATCCAGTAGATCGACCAGTCAACCCGAGGTACATCCGATGCACCTGACACGACGCCGTCTCGCCCGCGCCATCGTCCCGGCGGCCCTGGCCGCCGCGGGCCTGCTTCTCGCGACCGCCGCCACGACGCCCGTGATCGCGCACCATGCGTTCGGGGCCGAGTTCGACCCGAACCGGCCGGTCCTGCTGCGCGGGCCGGTGGTGAAGGTCGAGTGGGTGAACCCCCACGCCTGGATCCACATGGAGGTCACGAACGAGGACGGCTCCAAGGAAGTATGGATGGTGGAGGGCGGGACCCCGAACACGCTGCTGCGCCGCGGACTCCGGCGCGACTCGATCCTGCCGGGCACGTTGATCATCGTCGACGGCTACCAGAGCAAGGACCGCACGGCCCGCGCCAACGGCCGCGACGTGACGTTCGAGGACGGCAGCAAGTTCTTCATGGGCTCGTCCGGCACCGGCGCGCCGCGCGACGGCCGCGACCCGACCGAGCCGCCGCGATAACCGCCTGCGCCGCAGGCCGACCGGTGCAGCACTTCGCGTCCGCGTAGATTCCCGGCGCGACCCTTGGGTCGCGCAAGCGGCTCGCGTTGCGGGCACGTCGGGCCCGTCGATTCGCGAGACTCCTCGCGAGCCGCCGATTCTCTGCGGTCGTCCGAGCGGGCGTTCACGCTCGCTCCGCTCGGACGACCGACCCGCCCCGACGTCGCGCTAGTGCACGCAGGGTCGGCGGCGACGAGTTGACAGGACCGCCTTCCGGGTCCATCCCCGTGGCCAACCCGAGACCCTCGATCTGGGCGCGCTGGCTCCGGCAGCCGCAGTCGTTCCGGCTGCGCCGGGCGCTCTTCCAGGTCCACCTCTGGTCGGGCATCGCGGTCGGCCTGTATGTCATCGCCATCTGCGTCAGCGGCAGCGTCCTCGTCTACCGGAGCGAGCTCCGCCAGGCGTACGAGCCGCAACCGCGCTTCGTCACCGTCGCGGGCGCGCGACTGAGCCAGGACGAGCTGACCGCGGCGGCAGAACGCGCCTATCCCGGCTCGACCGTGTCGCGCATCATCGAGCGCGACGACCCGGCCCGCGCGGTCACCGTCACCCTCGACCGCGGCGGCTCGCCCCGGCAGATGCTGTTCGACCCCTACACGGGGGAGGACCTCGGCCACCGCCTGCCGCTGCCCTACCGGCTGACCACCTGGCTCCTCGAGCTGCACGACACCCTGCTGTTCGGCGAGACCGGCCGCGACGTGAACGGCGTCGGCTCCATCCTCCTGACGGTCCTCGCCGTCACCGGCGCCGTCATCTGGTGGCCGGGCATCGCCGGCTGGCGCCGTGCGCTCGGGGTCGATCTGCGCGCCAACTGGCGGCGGCTCATCTGGACCCTGCACGGGGCGGTCGGCATCTGGACCGTCCTCTTCATCCTCATGTGGGGTCTTACCGGCATCTACCTGGCGATCCCCGAACCGTTCAACGCCCTGGCCGATGCCATCGAGCCGTTCGACGAGGAGACGTTCGAGCCGCGCACGGTCGACAACGTCCTCTACTGGGTGGCCCGCGTGCACTTCGGCCGCTTCGGCGGCTGGTCGACCAAGGCGCTCTGGGCCGCGATCGGACTGCTGCCGCCGGTGCTCTTCGTCACCGGGTTCGTGATGTGGTGGACGCGGGTGATCCGGCCGCGGAGTCGGGCGGTGCGGTCATCGGCGAGCTCGCCCGGAGCGCCGCGGCAGCCTGCGTCGCGCGGCTGATCCCCGGGCGCTACTTCAGCCGTCTGGACGAGGTCCCGTTCGTCCTTCGAAACGACCCCGAGTTCAGAACGAGGTCCGCAACGATTCCACGAGGACGGCAGGGTGGAGACCGAGAGCGCTGGTTCGGGACTTTGGCAGGACGCCGGGGGACTGGAAGTACTCGCAGCGGGGCGTCCCGTTCGGACGGGCAGTCCGCCCCGCTACGAGTGTCCCTGGCCGACGTGACGGGCGGGCCGGTCTACTCCTGGTTCCCGGCCTCGGCTTCCTCCCGACGGGCGCCGCCGAGGATGCCCGGCATCGCGTAGTTGCCTTCGTGGCAGGCGTACTCGAAGAGCGGATCCATGGTCGAGGTGTGCAGCAGCTCCACGGTCCACGGCTGCGTCCACGTATCGGGGTCGTTCAGCGTGATCTCGTGCCGCAGCACGTCGGGGCTGATCCGGCTGAAGCGCTCGACCACGTGGAGCCTGTCGGTGGCGCCGTTGAAGCGCGCCTGGGGCGAGTAGTCCATCGTCTCCACCACCAGGGTGTCGCCCTCCCAGCGCCCGCGCGCGTCGCCGTTCCACTGCGGGATGCCCGCGTGCGGGCCGCCATCGAGCGGAATGGTGCGGATCTCGTGCCCCATCTCCTGCAGGATGGCCACGTGGTCCGGCGTCTGCAGGATCTGCAGGTAGCTGTTGTAGCCGGAGCCCATGCTGGGAGCCGCGAAGTGCAGGCAGCGGTCGCCCAGCGTGCGATCCTCGGGGCCGTCCGACGGAT
>JAPOWL010000077.1 GCA_026707615.1 Acidobacteriota bacterium
CCGGCAGGAACAGGGGGCGAACGCGCCGCCCGAACTCCTCCGCGACCCCCGCCAGCCGCGCCTCCAGGTTCCGGGAGCTACCGTCGAGCACGAACACGAACTCGCTCAGCTTGCCGCACTGTCCGAGCGTGCGAACCTGCGCGGGCAGGTCGCCGGGGCCGGCGTTGCGCCCGATGTCGAAGTCGTCGGGGCGCAGCCCCAGCCTGGAGCCGAGCGCGTCGAGCACGCCCACGATCAGCCCCTCGGCGACGTCGTCCTGGCACAGGATGGACAGGCGGTCGATCGACTGGCCGTACAGGGAGCGCTGCACGACGTCCCGATAGGCGGGCAGGCGGCGGACGTCGCCCGGCCAGCGCTCGCGGTCGAGCACGATGCGGGCGTCGGGCGGCACGCTGTTCAGCACCACGGCGCTGTGCGACGCGACGATGACCTGCAGTCGCTGCCGGAGCGCGATGCGCTGCAGCTCCAGCATCACCTGCTGCTGGGTGTGCGGATGGAGGCCCGTCTCGACCTCGTCGATGAGGACCAGGGCGTCCTCGAGCTCGGAGAGGTCCTTGGACATGCGCAGGATTGTGCGCTCGCCGGACGACATGTGGAACTCCGAGTAGCGGACGTCGCCCGGCCCGTCGACGGCGGCGAACAGGACGTCGCGGGGGCGCATGCGAACGAGCGACAGGCGCCGGTAGCGGAGGGGCAGGATGCGGTGGGCGAAGATGAGCAGCTCCGGGGGGAGGTCGGTCACCTCCGCCGCCCCGGTTCCCGAGCGTCCCGCGAGCCGCTCGGCCTTCGAGCAGGCGCGGCCCGAGAAGCGCCGGAGGTAGAGCGGCCGCTGCGGCTGCCGGCCGCCCCGGCGACCCATGAAGCTGCGCGTCCACGACTTGTTGCGGCGCCACACCATGGACAGGCGCTCGGCGTCGTGCAGGTAGTAGAACTCCAGCTCGGTGGGGTCGACGGGGTCGGCGAGGCCCGTGGACTCCCCTCCGGCGAAGTGCGGGAAGAGGGTGGCCGGCGCATACTCCCACGCGCCCCGTCCGGGCACCCGGTAGGCGCAGGCGCAAGCGAAGAGCACGGTCGACTTGCCGCACCCGTTCGGCCCCGCCAGCACCGATACCGGGTAGTCGAACGTGATCCGGAGGTCCCGAATCCCGCGCAGGTTGCGGATTCGAACGTCGTACAGGCCGAAGCGACGCTCGGTGCCGCTCGCCCGCAGCGATCGCCAGACTTCCTTGAGCTCCCGGGTGACGAGCGACATGCTGATGCGTCCTCGACGGGGCGACGGTGCAAACCGTATCACGCCGCCGCGTGTCCGGTGCTTGCATTAGCACGTCGCGTGCCACTCGCGCGGACCCGAGGGCACCGCGGCCGCATGGGCCGCGGCCGGCGACCGGCTCCGGGGAATCCGGGGAGGGAAGATTCCCGGGGCGCAGGCTCCCGCCCCGGGAATGCCGTTCTACGGCGCCGACTCCTAGCCGTCGGCCAGCTCGTCGTAGGCGACGCCGAGCACGCCGGTGAGGCTGAGGAGAGGGAACGGCGAGACGTAGTCGTCGAACCCGTCGAGCGACTCGGTCGCGGTGATCTCGTCCCGCGAGCGTCCCGCCTGCATCTCGCGGCGCGTGAGCTCGAGTGCGGCGCTGAAGTAGTCGCGCAGGTGGCTGAGGTCCGCCGCGGTCCCGGTCACGCCGGCGGCGGGGCTGCCGTGCCCGAAGACGTAGATGGTATCTGCGTCGTGCGCGGCCACCACCTGTTCCAGCGTGGTGATCCAGCCCCCGATCCGCGCCCCTGACGACCGGTCCACGAAGGGGTGCAGGCGGTTGAACATCAGGTCGCCCATGTGCACCACGTTGGCCTGCTGGAACGTCAGGACGGCGTCGCCGCTCGTGTGCCCGGCGCCGTGGTGGCGGGCCACGATCGTCTCGTCGCCGATGGTCGTCTCCCAGACGTCGGTGAACGTGACGTCGGGGAAGGGGTCGGCGCTTCCGGTCTGCTCGCTCGTCTGCCGCTGCCAGTCGGCGCTGTTCTCGTGGGCCACGATCGAGCCGACGGCCGGCCGGAACGTCGCGTTGCCGCCGGTGTGGTCGCCGTGATGATGCGTGTTGATCAGCAGGTCGATGACCCGGTCGGAGCGCTCGCGGATGCCGGCGATGCAGGCCTCCGCCGCCGCCGCGTTCTGGCTGTCGACGACGACGATGCCGTCGCCGTTGATCAGCCAGCCGATGGTGCCGCCCTGCCCGTTGAAGATGCCCACGCCGCGGCGCAGGTCCTCGAACGAGGTGACCAGCTCGCCCTGGGCCCACGCGGGCAGGGGCCGCAGCGCGGCCGCCACGGCCGTCAGGGCCGAGGTTCCGAGAAACGTCCGTCGGTCGATGATCATGATCCCGTCCTCCTCGCTTTTCCCTCAGGACGGGGGCCGGCCCGGAGAGGCCGGACCACCCGCGGTTCACGCCGCTCCGCACGCCGCCGCACGCCGCCGCACGCCGCGCGTCAATCGACGATGGCCTCGTAGACCAGCGTCCGCACCTGCGCCTGGTCGTCGATGTCGCCGGCCGGAATCAACTGCGTCAGGTGGACGACGACGAGCTCTTCCTCGGGGTCGACCCAGTAGGCCGAGTGGTAGGCGCCGTACCAGCCGTACTCGCCCACGGAGGTCGGAAGCCCGCTCGCGGCCGCATCCTGCACCACGAAGAAGCCGAGGCCGAAGCCCTGCCCGACGCCGAAGGGAAACGGCAGGCCCCCGAGATGGTCCGTGGTCATCAGCTCCACGGTCTCGGGACTCAGAATGCGCGCGCCGTCGAGCTCGCCGCCGTTCGCCATCATCTGCAGGAACCGCGAGTAGTCGGCGACGGTGGAGACGAAGCCGGCCCCGCCGGAGAAGCTCTTCCGGGGGCCCTCCACGTAGGCGCCCTGGCCGACGGCGGCCCCGAACGCGTCGCGCGCGGTCTCGTGCCCGGCGTCCGGAGCGCGCTCGATGCCGCCGGCGGTCGCCGAGTAGACGGTGGCGAGGCGGTCCGCCTTGGCGGGCGGGAGGTAGAAGTGCGTGTCGACCATCCCGAGCGGGTCCAGGATGCGCTCGCGCAGGAAGGCGTCGAGCGGTTGTCCGCTCACCCGCTCGATCAGCGCGCCGAGGATGTCGGTGTTGTAGCCGTAGACGAACGCCGCTCCCGGCTGGGCGTCGAACGGAAGGGCGGCCAGACGGCTCATCGTCTCGCCGATCGGCTCGTCGCGGTGGCCGAAGTACCAGCCGACGATGCCGGCGTCCTCCCACGCCTCGCGCGCCGGTCCCCCGCCGTAGCCGATGCCGGCGGTGTGCGTCAGCAGGTCGCGAATGGTGACGGGGCGCTCCGCCGGGACGACGCGGTAACTCCCGTTGCCGTCCGGCTCCGCGACCGTCGTCTCCCCGTACTCCGGGAGGTACTTGCCCACCGGGTCGCCGATCGACAGGCTCCCTTCCTCCTGGAGCATCAGCACGCCGACGCTGATCGGCGCCTTCGTCTGCGACGCGATGCGGAAGATGACGTCGTCCGTCATCGGAGCCCCGGACTCGCGGTCCCGGTACCCGACGCCTTCGGAGTAGACCACCTTGCCGCGGCGCGCCACCAGGGTTACGGCTCCGGCCAGCCGGCCGTCGTCGACGTAGCCCTGGAGCGCCTCCGTGAGCCGTTCGAGGCGTTCGCCCGACATGCCGGCCGATTCCGGCGAGGCCCGCGGGAGACCTTGCGCGAGCGATGCCTGAACCGCCACCGCGAGCAGCAGGCCGGCGAGAGCGAGTCTGCGGATCCAGAGTTTCATGGG
>JAPOWL010000112.1 GCA_026707615.1 Acidobacteriota bacterium
CTCGCGCCGCGGAACTCCACTGCGTTGCTTTCTGCGGCGCAAGCTCCTAGCGCGCCCACTGCGCAGATTCCTGCCGTGCGCGGAGGCCCGCCCTACCCGGGCAGGCCTCCGTACCACGTCCGCAGCGCGTCGCCGATCGCGTGCGGCTGGTCCTCCTGCACGAAGTGCAGCCCGGGACCGATGTCCACCGCGGTGAGGTTGGGCAGGCGCTCCCGGCACCACGCCACCAGGTCCTTGCGCAGGATGGCGCCCGGCCGCGCGTGCAGCAGCAGCTTCGGGACGTCCGTTTCGGCGAGCCACGCCGCGTAGTCCCCGACGAGCGCCGCCACGTCCGCCGGCTCGCCGTCGATGGGGATCTCGTTGGGCCAGCGCCAGACCGGCTTGCGGCTCTCCGGGTCGCGGAACGGCTCGCGGTAGCGCTCCATCTCGTCGTCGCCCAGGGTCCGCAGGATCGCCCCCGGCAGCACCTGCTCGACGAACGCGTTCCGGTTGACGACCAGGTCCCAGCCGACCTCCGGCGTGCGGAACCGCTCGAACAGCGGGCGCACGGTGCGCGGCCATTCGTCCCAGGTCACGGGGCGCACGATCGCCTCCACGAACGCGAGTCCCCGGACGTTGGCCGCATGGCGCCGCGCGTAGTGGAACCCGAGCGCCGAGCCCCAGTCGTGGAGCACGAGCGTGAGCCGCCGGAGGCCCAGCGCCTCGATGAAGCCGTCGACGTAGCGCGCGTGGTCCACGAAGCGATAGTCCAGGTCGGGCTTGTCCGAGCGGCCCATGCCGATGAGGTCCATCGCCACGCAGCGCGCCTGACCGGCGACGTGCGGCATGACGTTGCGCCAGAGGTAGCACGACGTCGGGTTGCCGTGCAGGAAGAGGACGGGATCGCCCTCGCCCGCTTCGACGTAGTGGATGCGCGAGCCGGCCACGGTCACGAACCGCGACTCGTAGGGCATCGCGGAGGAGATCACGGGTTCGGTCATGCGGGGATGGTAGCGCGGCGCAGACTCGCGGGCGTCCCGCGTGGTCTAATGGGGCCGACATGGCGGATCGCGTGCAGTCGGTGCTCGATCGCGCGGGAAGTCTGGTCTTCCCCGGCGTCTACGACGCGCTGTCGGCGAAGCTGGCGGAGCGGGTCGGCTTCGAGCTGGCGTTCGTCTCCGGCTACGCCGTGTCGGCGACCAGCCTCGGCGAGCCCGACGTCGGCCTGTTGACGCAGACCGAGGTGATCGAGCGGGCGCGCTCCATCTGCCGCAGCGTCTCGATCCCCATCCTCGTCGACGCCGACACCGGCTACGGCAACCCCCTGAACGTGGTCCGCACGGTGCGCGAGCTGATCGCGGCCGGCGCCGCCGGCTGCTTCCTCGAGGACCAGCGCTGGCCCAAGCGGTGCGGGCACATGCGCGACAAGACGGTCGTGGCGCGCGACGAGTACCTGGCGAAGATCCGGGCCGCGGTGGATGCGAAGGGGGACGACGACTTCTTCCTCGTCGCCCGGACCGACGCCATCGCCGACGGCGGGCTCGACGAGGCGCTGGCGCGCGCGCAGGCGGCGCGGGCGGCGGGCGCCGACGCCACCTTCGTCGAGGCGCCGCGCTCGCTCGACGAGCTGGCCGAGATCGGGCGGCGCGCCCCCAAGCCGACCGTGGCCAACATGATCGAGCAGGGCCGGACGCCCCTCCGACCGCGGGAGGACCTTGCCGCCCTGGGCTTCCAGCTCGTCCTCTATCCGCTGACCGGCCTGTATGCCGCGGCCCGCGCGCTGGAGGGCGTGTACGGCGCGCTGCTCGCGGACGGGACGTCGGCCGGGGTCACGGACCGCCTGATCGCATTCGAGAGGTTCAATCGGATCGTCGGGGTCGACGAGCGGCTCGCCCTCGCCGATGCCTATGACCGGGAGCTATAATGCCGCGCTTCTTGCTCGCTCTCACCGGAGGTGACGCGTGAAGGTTCCTGTCCGCATTACGGTCAACGGCCGCCTCATCGAACGGGAGGTCGAGCCGCGGCTGCTGCTGGTCCATTTCCTGCGGGTCTTCGTCGAGCTGACCGGCACGAAGGTCGGCTGCGACACGAGCCAGTGCGGCTCGTGCACCGTGCTGATCGACGGCGTGTCCGCGAAGTCGTGCACCACCCTGGCGGTGCAGGCCGACGGCGCGAGCGTCACGACGGTCGAGGGCCTGGCCGACGGCGAGAAGCTGCATCCGCTGCAGGAGAGCTTCTGGAACAAGCACGGCCTGCAGTGCGGCTTCTGCACGCCGGGGATGATCCTCGCCTCGCACGAGCTGCTGCGCACGAATCCCTCCCCGACCGACGAGGAGATCCGGCACGGCCTCGAGGGCAACATCTGCCGGTGCACGGGCTACCAGAACATCGTGCGCGCGGTGAAGGACGCCGCCGGCGCCGCGGCCGGCGCGGACCAGTAGCGGGAGTGCAGCCATGAGCACCAGAATCTTCGGCTCCGGAATCCGCCGCCGCGAGGACCCGCGTCTCATCACCGGGAGTGCGACCTACACGCACGACATCACGCTGCCCGGGATGGCGTACGCGGCGATGCTCCGCAGCAGCCACGCCCACGCCCGGATCACGCGCATCGACACGGAGAAGGCCAAGGCCGCCCCCGGCGTGCTCGCCGTCTACACCGGCGGCGACATCGAGGGCGCCCTGCAGCCGATGCCCTGCGCCTGGCTGCTGCCCGACTCGAATCTCCGGATCGCACCCTACCCGTGCATCGCCAAGGACGTCGTCCGCTACACCGGCGACATCGTGGCGGTGGTCGTGGCCGAGCGGATGCCCGAGGCGCACGACGCGGTCGAGCTCATCGAGGTCGACTACGAGCCGCTGCCCGTCGTCACCGACCCCGAGAAGGCGGCCGCGGCCGACGCGCCGCAGCTTCACGGCAAGGACATCAACGGCGAGGACATCCCCGGCAACCAGGCGTTCCACTGGACCGTGGCGGGCGGCGGCGACGTCGATGCCGCCTTCGCCGAGGCCGAGGCGAACGGCGTCGTCATCAAGGAGCGCATCCTCCAGCAGCGGCTGATTCCGAACGCGATGGAGCCGCGCGGGGCGGTGGCCCAGTACAACCGCGCCACCGGCGAGCTGACGCTCTGGAACACGACCCAGAACCCGCACATCGTCCGCTTCCTCTGCTCGGTCGTCACCGGGGTCCCCGAGGACAAGCTGCGGGTCATCGCACCGGAGGTCGGGGGCGGCTTCGGCAGCAAGATCGCCGCGTATCCCGCCGACTTCCTGACGGTGTTCTGCTCGAAGTCGCTCGGCCGCCCGGTCAAGTGGATCGAGACCCGGAGCGAGAACTACCAGGCGACCACGCACGGCCGCGACCACGTCCAGGACGTCGAGCTCGCGGCAACGAAGGACGGCAGGATCACGGGGCTCCGCTGCACCGTCCACGCGGGGATGGGCGCGTATCTGTCGACCGCCGCCCCCGGCATCCCGACCATCCTCCACGGCCTGATGCTGTCGGGCTGCTACACGATCCCGGCCCTCAAGGAGGACGTCTTCGGGGTCTACACCAACGGCGTCCCGGTGGAGGCCTACCGCGGGGCCGGCCGGCCGGAGGCGACGTTCATGCTCGAGCGCGTGATCGACATGCTCGCGGGCGAGCTCGACCTGGACCCGGCCGACGTCCGCCGCCGGAACTTCATCCCCAAGTTCGACGACGGCCACGAGGTGGTCACGACGCTGAACTACGACAGCGGCGACTACCCCGGCGCGCTCGCCAAGCTGCTCGATCACACCGGCTACGCGGCGCTGCGCGAGAAGCAGAAG
>JAPOWL010000498.1 GCA_026707615.1 Acidobacteriota bacterium
CCCCACCGTCCCAGGAGCTTGCGCCGCGGCACGCACTCCGTTGGCGTTCTGCGGCGCAAGCTCCTGGGTGGGCCGACTCCGCAGCCTGCAGGGTTGCGTGGAATAATGCCGGAGGCGGATTCGGGACGGCGGCCGCCGCGGATCACGCACCTCGTGATCGTGGGTGCGGTTCGTTCGCCGGAGACGATCGCCCGGGGCGGCGGGATCAGAGAGATTCGCCGTCTGCGAAGAACGTACGGCGCAGGGGCTTGGCGCAAGCGCAAAGGGCGCGCCGACGTCGTGCTGCCCGACGGTGTCACACGCAGTGCGGAGGTCCATTGGTACGAGGCGCACGGCAAGGGTCGGTTCGAGTTCAAGATCAAGCGGTACCTGGAGTAGCCAGTGACTGGTCCCGATTTCGTTGTCTGCATCAGCAACGCGGGCCATGAGGCGTCGCTGGATCGCGGCAAGCGCTACCGGGTGCTTCCCGACCTGGAAGCGACGGCACACCATCAGGTGCGCATCGTCGACGAATCCGGGGAGGACTACCTCTACCCCGAGTCCTGTTTCTCGAGCGCCGGGCAACTGCCTTCCTCGGTGCGGCCATCGGGTCGGCCTGGAAGAACTCCGCCGGAGCACGGGCATCGGATCGGCGCATACCGGGCGAAGTGAAGACGTACAATAGGCGCTCCGAAGCGTGACGGCCTCGAAACCTGGAGCAGGCAACGATGAGACTTCTCTCGCGCGCGTTGGTGGTGACCGGGGCGCTGGCGTTGGTGGTCGGCGCCGCGGCGGGGGCGGCGGCCCAGGACTGGCCCCAGTGGCGCGGCCCGGCCCGCGACGGGGTGGCGGCGGCGTTCGATGTGCCGGCGAGCTGGCCCGACGCCCTCCGTCGCCACTGGTCGGTGGAGATCGGACTCGGCTACGCCGCTCCGGTCCTGATCGGGGATCGAAGCTACCTGTTCACGCGGCAGGGCGAGGACGAGGTCATGACGGCGCTCGACGCCGCCACCGGCGAGACGGTGTGGCGGACGAGCTACCCGGCGCCGTTCGACATGAACCCGTCGACGGCGCGGCACCGGGCGGGGCCGAAGTCGACCCCGACCTTCGACAACGGCCGCCTCTTCGCCCACGGCATGACCGGCTCCGTCACCGCCTTCGACGCCGAGACCGGCGAGCAGCTCTGGCAGTTTCCCGGCACCGGCGTGGTGCCGCTGTTCCACACCTCGATGTCGCCGCTCGTGGTGGGCGATCTCGTCATCGTCCACATCGGCGGCCACGACGACGGCGCCCTGACCGCGTTCGACGCGGCGACCGGGGCCGTCCGCTGGAGCTGGGACGGTGACGGGCCCGCCTACGGCTCGCCGATGCTGTTCGATCTCGGCGGCACGCGGCAAGTGGTCGTCTTCACGCAGGAGCACTTCGTCGGCGTGTCGCTCGAGACCGGGGCGCTCCTCTGGAGCCGGCCGTTCGTGACGCGCTCCCTGACGACGTCGCAGACGCCGATCCTCTACCGGGACATGGTGATCCAGAACGGGCGCGGCAACGGCGTGACCGCGTTCCGCGTCGCCCCGGGGGCGGACGGCTGGACCACCGAGGACGTCTGGCACACGGACGAGGTCTCGCTGCACATGACGAACGGCGTCGTCAACGACGGCGTCCTCTACGGGCTCTCGCACCTGAACAGCGGGCAGTACTTCGGCCTCGACCTCGATACCGGCGAGGTGCTGTGGACCAGCGCGCCCCGGCAGGCGGAGAACGCGTCCATCCTGCGCTCGGGCGATACGATCCTCTCCCTCGAGGACGACGCCGAGCTGGTCGTCATCGCCCACAGCCGCGCGGCGTTCACACCCGTCCAGCGCTACGAGGTGGCCGACAGCGAGACCTGGACGCAGCCGACCCTGTCCGGCAATCGCCTGTTCATCAAGGACGTATCGACGCTGACGCTCTGGACGCTCGACTAGGAGCCTGCGCCGTAGAACGGCGCGGACTCCTGAAGGATTGGTCGGGCGCCGAGTGGAGTCGCAGGCGACGAATGGCGGGCTAGGAGCCTGCGCCGGACATACACATCGGGGAGTGGGCTCCGCGGCGCAAGCTCCTGCGCGGTGGGGACAGACGCCGTACACGGGCGGTGCGACGGATGGGGCGGCGCTGGTCGCCGGGGCCGGATCGTGGAATCGGGTTCGCACCGCCAGGGAGGCTGGACGCAAGTCATGCCGGTAAGCGCTTTCGGGTCCCGGGAAGCGGAACGCGGCGCTCGGCGCCGGGTGGGCAGGCGCGCGACCCTCGCGGCAGCCACGGTCTTCGGTCTCGCGGTCGGCGGAGCTGCGCCGGCCGGCGCGCAGGGCGCGGACGAGCCGTCGGTCTGGGACGGCGTCTACTCCGAGGCGCAGGCCGAGCGCGGCCGGCAGCTCTACGAGGCGAGTTGCGCGCGATGCCACGGTGACGATCTGTCCGGCGCGAACGCGCGGCCGCTGGCCGGCGAGAGCTTCATCCGCGACTGGGGCGGCCTGAAGCTCGACGGGGTGCTCACGCGCGCGCGGACGATGCCGCCGGGCGCGGCGGGCAGCCTGGGCGAAGCGGGTTACGTCGACATCATCGCCTACGTGCTCGCGGTGAACGCGTTCCCGCACGGGGAGGCCGAGCTGACCGCCTCTCGCGCCGGGGAGGTGCTGGTGTACGGCGAGGACGGTCCCGACGCGGTCCCGAACTTCGCCATGGTGCAGGTGGTGGGCTGCCTGTCGCGCGAGGAGACCACCTGGTTCGTGACCGACGGCAGCGAGCCGATCCGCACCCGCGACCCCGACGCCTCGGCCGGCGACATCCTGGAGCTGACGCGGGCGATGCCGCTCGGAGGCAACACCTTCGAGCTGATGTACGTCTTCCCCAGCCCCGATCCCTACGCCGGCCATCGGGTCGAGGCCAAGGGATTCCTGATCCGGCGGGCGGAAGCCGGCGCGACCGACGCGATCAACGTCACCGCGGTGGCGAGCCTGTCGCCGGCCTGCACGCCGTAGGGGCGGCGAACACATCGCGGACACTCGAGCGGAGCTTGCCCAACATGAGGCGAGGAAGCCCGAACCCGCGATCGACCCGCTCCGCGCGCGTCCCGCCCACCGCGAAAGAAGCGAGGTTGACATGCCCCGCCGTTGCGCTCGGCCATTCGCGGTACTGGGACTCGTAGCGGTCCTTGCAGCCTGCGCCGGCTCCAATGGCCCGCCAGGTTCTGCCCCCGACGGGGCCTCCGCCCCGGAGGTCCTCTCCGCGTCGGAGCGGCAGCTCGTCGGCGCCTGGACGCTCTCTCGCATCGAACGTCGGGACGCGGACGGCAACCCGCTCTCCCCGCCGGTGGAGGATCGGGTCGGCTACCTCATCTACGACGCCTCCGGGCACATGGGCGTGACGCTCATGCGGCCGGGGCGCGAGCCGTACTCCGCGGGCGGACCGACGGCGGACGAGGCGCTTGCCCAGTTCGGCGGCTACACGTCGTACTTCGGGCGATTCAGCGTCGACGACACCCGGGGCGCGGTCACGCATCGCCTGGAAGGAAGTCTCGATCCCCGCGGCGTCGGCACCGACTACGTGCGCTTCTACACCCTGGCCGAGGACCGCCTGACCCTGCAGCCGCCGGCCCCCGCGGACGGCTCGTCGATCTCGCTGACCTGGGTGCGGCAGCCGGACCTGCCCGCTTCGGAAACGACGGACACGCATCGCCAGCTCTTCGGCGCGTACCGCATCGACGTCGTCTCCCGCCACACCACGGACGGGTTCGCGGTCGACGTCGACCAGTTCGAGACCGGCTA
>JAPOWL010000298.1 GCA_026707615.1 Acidobacteriota bacterium
ACTCGCCCTCCCGGCGGTGATGGAGGCGGTCGGTCTGATAGAGTGCAGGCACCCAGGGCGGTGGTCGCGCCGCCGCACCCGCAGAGGAGGCCCATCGTGCGCACGACACAGTTGAGCTTGGCTCTTGCGGCGGCAGCTCTCCTCGCAGCCGCACCGGTCGTCACAGCCGCGGCAGCGCCGCAGCAGGACGCCCCCGCCGCGTCGCGCGGGACCGCGGCGACGGCCGACGCGCGGATCGAGCGCCTGAAGGAAGAAGCGATCGCCGGCGTCGACGACCGCGGCGTCCTGATCCAGCGCATGATCGACAGCCTGTACAGCTTCTCGGAGCTCGGGTTCCAGGAGTTCGAGACCCAGCGCTACATCACGGAGCTCCTCGCCGCAGAGGGCTTCGAGATCGAGCTCGGCGTGGCCGGCATCCCGAGCGGCTGGATCGCCCGCTGGGGTTCGGGGCGCCCCGTGATCGCGCTCGGGAGCGACGTCGACGGCATCCCGCAGTCGTCGCAGAAGCCGGGCGTGGCCTGGCGGGAACCCCTCGTCGAAGGCGCGCCGGGGCACGGCGAAGGCCACAACTCGGGCCAGGCGGTGAACATCGCCGGGGCCCTCGCGGTGAAGGCGATCATGGAGCGGGACGGCATTCCCGGCACCCTGATGATCTGGCCGGGGATTGCCGAGGAGCAGCTCGGCGGGAAGGCGCACTACGTCCGGGCCGGCATCTTCGACGATGTCGACGTCGTGCTCTACAGCCACATCAGCAGCGACATGACGACGACGTGGGGAGACGCCCGCGGCAACGGCATGGTGTCGGTCGAGTACCTCTTCGAGGGCGAGTCGGCCCACGGGGCGGTGGACCCGTGGAGCGGCCGGAGCGCGCTGGACGCCGTCGAGCTCATGAACATCGGCTGGAACTTCCGCCGCGAGCACCTGCGGATCCAGCAGCGCTCGCACTACGTCATCACCGACGGCGGCGACCAGCCCAACGTGGTGCCGCCCACGGCGAGCGTCTGGTACTTCTTCCGCGAGACCGACTACGAGAACATCATGCGCATGTGGCGCATCGGGGACGCCATCGCGGAAGGCGCAGCCCTGATGACCGGCACCACGGTCAGCTCGCGCGTGCTCGGAGCGGCGTGGCCGCAGCACATGAACCGGGTGGTGGCCGAGACGATGTTCTCCAACATCCGGCGCGTCGGGATGCCGGACTGGTCGGAGGAAGACCAGCAGTTGGCCCGCGCCGTCCAGCGGCTCGTCGGAGTGGAGGAACGCGGCCTGGTGACGACCGTCGCCCCGCGGCTCATCGGGGCCGAGCGCGTCCCGGACAGCCAGCGGCGCGGCGGCGGCTCCGACGACATCGGCGACGTCTCGTGGGTGGTGCCGACGGCGACCCTGCGCTTCGCCTCGAACATCGGCGGCGGCGCGTGGCACAACTGGAACAAGGGGATCGCGATGGCCACCCCCATCGCCTACAAGGGCGCGGCCGCCGGCGCCAAGGTGCAGGCCCTCACGCTCCTCGACTTCCTGCTGCGGCCGGGGCTGGTCGAGGCCGCGCACGACTACTACGAGAACGTCCAGACCCGCGACCGGCAGTACGAGACGTTCCTGCGCCCCGAGGACGAGCCGGCCATCTGGCTGAACCGCGACATCATGGAGCGCTACCGCGCGCAGCTCCGGGAGCTGCACTACGACCCGTCGCGCTACGACAGCTACATGGAGCAGCTCGGCGTCGAGTACCCGCAGTTCGAGCGTCCCCAGGACTGACGGGCAGCGGGCCGGCGGGGCGAGCGACCGGCGGCTGTCCAGGGAGTCTGCGCCGAAGAATGCGCCATGGAGGAGCCCGCCCCCGCGCAGACTCCCAACGCGCCCGTCAGGGCGAGCGCCGTCCCGGGCCGTAGAGGACGCGGCCGGGCCGCGCCCCGGTGTGCTCGCCGGCGTCGACCACGACCACACCGTTGACCAGCACGTACTCCACGCCCTCGGCGTACTGGTGCGGCTGCTCGAAGGTGGCGCGATCGATGACGCGCTCCGGGTCGAAGACCGCGATGTCTGCGAAGAAGCCCTCGCGGAGCAGGCCGCGGGCCCGCAGGCCGATCCGCTGCGCGGTGGCGGCGCTCATCTTGCGCACCGCCTCCTCCAGCGTCAGGACGCCGCGGTCGCGCACGTAGCGGCCGAGGACGCGGGCGAAGGTGCCGTACTCGCGGGGGTGGGGCACGCTCTCGCCGAAGACCGAGATCCCGCCGTCGGAGCCGATGGCCGTGGCCGGGTGGCGCATGATGCGCTCGACGTCTCCCTCGTCCATCGCGTGGTAGATGGCGCGGGCGCCGCCGCGCTCGACGATCTCCATGACCAGGTCGGCCGCGGTGGCCACGGTCGGCTCGACGCCCCGCCCGATCAGGATGTCGGCGAGGCTGCGGCCCTCCAGGGAGCGGTCCCAGGAACTGAGACCGATCACGATGTTCGCCGGGTCGCCGCCGCCCCGGTCGTGCTCGATGCGGTAGACGATCTCCTCCCGGATGCGGCGCCGCGTCTCCGGGTCCCGCAGCCGCTCGATCAGCTCCCCGGTGCCGCCGGCCTGGGCCCACTGCGGAACGACCGCCGTGATGGAGGTCTGGGACGCCGTGTAGGGGTACTGGTCGATGGTGATGTCGACGCCGCGCGCCCGGGCCGCGTCGACCAGGGCCAGGCTCTCCGCGCTGCGGCCCCACATGTCGCGGCTGACCGCCTTGTGGTGCGTCATCTGCACCGGGACGGCCGCCTCCTCGCCGATGCGGATCGTCTCGCGCACGGAGTCGAGCAGCCGGAGCGCCTCGTCGCGCATGTGCGAGATGTAGATGCCGCCGTGGCGGCCGGCGACCTCCGCCAGGGCGATGATCTCGGCGGTGTCCGCGAAGCTCCCGGGGACGTAGAAGAGACCGGTCGACAGGCCGAGCGCGCCCTCCTCCATCGCCCGGGCGACGAGCGTGCGCATCCGCTCGAGCTCGTCCCGCGTCGGCTCCCGTTCTTCGTTCCCCAGGACCCGCCGGCGAATGGTCCCCTGCCCGGCGAAGACGGCCCAGTTGGGGCTGATGCGCGTCGCGGCGATGCGGGCCAGGTGCTCCCCGACCGGCCACGGCGAGGCGCCGTCGTTGCCCTCGGTGAGCGTCGTGACTCCCTGCAGCAGGTAGTTGTCCGCGGTCGGCACGTCGTAGATGCCGCGCACCGCGTGCGTGTGGGGATCGACGAACCCGGGCGCGACCACGAGGCCGGCGGCGTCGATGACGCGCTCCGCCACCGCGTCGGGAAGGTGCCCGATGCGGGCGATCCGGTCGCCGCGCACAGCGACGTCGCCGCGTACCCAGGGATTCCCCGTGCCGTCGACGAGCCGCCCGCCGCGGATGAGGAGATCGAACGGGGCGTCGTCCTGCGCCGCCGTGTGTGGTGCGAGCAGGAACGCCATGGCCAGCACGACGAGCGCCAGGAGCTTCGGCGCCGGCAGTACCGGCACCGCGCCGCGAGGGAACCGCCGCCGGCATGTCGTGGTCGGTCGCGGTAGGTGCATGACGGAGCCCTCCGTGGCGTCGCGTGGAGCGATGCGGCCCGGCGCCGCGGCGGGCCGCGACGGAGCGATTCTACCCGCGCGGGATGCGCCGAGCGGAGCGGCGGGAGGCTCACCCGTCTGGGATCCTCCGTGGCAACGGGCTAGCGCCGCCAACCCGTCGCAGGCTCCGGGTCGGCCCCAGCCCCCACCGGCCCAGGAGCTTGCGCCGCGGCACGCACTCCGTTGGCGTTCTGCGGCGCAAGCTCC
>JAPOWL010000475.1 GCA_026707615.1 Acidobacteriota bacterium
GATCCGTGCCGTGGCCCCGGCCGGTGGCGGCCAGCGAGCCGTAGAGATGGACGCGAACGCGGCGGACGCGGGCGAGGCCGCCCGACTCGTCGAGGTCCTGCGCGAACTGCCGCGCGGCGCGCATCGGACCGACCGTGTGGGAACTCGAGGGGCCTATGCCTATCGTGAAGAGATCGAAGACGCTGACCGCCACTGTGGCCGCAACCTCTCTTTCCGTTATAGCACCGCGGGCGGCCGCGTGTCCGCGGTAGATCGATCCCGCGGGTGGTACGATCGCTCGCGATGAGTACAGAGGATCCGGTCTCGAAGCGGCTTCCGGTCGTTCGCGTCCTGGTAGGCATCGTGGCCGTGGTCGCCCTCGTGGCGATCGGCCGGCAGTTCGGCGTCTTCCTCGACCGCTTCGTGACGTGGGTCGACGGCCTCGGGGCGCTGGGGCCGGTCGTCTTCATGCTGGGCTACGTCGCGGCCACGGTCGCCTTCATCCCCGGCTCGGTGCTGACGCTGGCGGCGGGGGCGATCTTCGGGCTCGGCCCCGGCGTCGTCTACGTGATGATCGGCGCCACCGCCGGCGCGTCGCTCGCCTTCCTGCTGGCCCGCTCGGTGGCCCGGGAGGCCGTCGCGCAGCGCCTGTCCGGCAACCCCCGCTTCGCCGCCATCGATCGGGCCGTCGGCCGCGAGGGGCTGAAGATCGTCGTCCTGCTGCGCCTGTCGCCGGTCTTCCCGTTCAACATGCTGAACTACGGGCTCGGCCTGACGAACGTCCGCTTCCGGGACTACGTCGTCGCCTCCATCGGGATGCTGCCCGGCTCGCTCCTCTACACCTATTCCGGCTTCGTCGCGGGCGACCTGGTGCGCCTGGCGGGGGATGCCGGACCCGAGCGCGGGCCTGCCTACTACGCGGTGGTCGGGCTGGGGCTGGCCGCGACGGTCGCGGTCACGACCATCGTCACCCGCACGGCACGGAAGGCGATCCGCGATGCGACCGGGGTGGAGGACGCCCCGGCCGGCTGACCGTCAGAGCGAGTACCGCACCCGGAGGCCCACCCGCTGCGGCGCGAGCACGTTGGCGAAGTAGCGGCGCGCCCGGAAGCCGTCCTCGGTCCGCCCGATGAGCGCGGGGGTCTGCCGCACGCCGGTCACGGCGTACTCGTCGAGCAGGTTGTCGGCGTAGAAGGTCAGCGTCCAGTCGCCCCGCGTGATCGACATCGAGACGTTGTGGACGTCGTAGGCGGGGAGCGCCTCGCCCCCCGCCCGCATGCCGATCCGGGTCAGGACGTCGCCGATGTAGCTGTAGCCGTACTGCACCTCGAGGGCCACGTCCCGGCCGAGCAGCGTGGCGTAGGAGGCGAGCAGGCTTCCCTGCTGGCGCGGCGCGCCCGAGAGGCGGTCGCCCGCGAAGGCGTCGGCGCCGCCGTCGAGGAGGCCCGGCGAGTCCCGGCTGAGCTCGGCCGCCGTGTACGACCACGATCCGCGCAGGCGCAGGGCGTCGGTAACGCTGGCCGCCGACGCGAGCTCCACGCCGCGGCTCACCGCGCCGCCCCCGTTCAGCGTGATCGGCTGGGCGCTGAACGGCGTGAGCCCGGCCACCTGGATGTCGGTCCAGTCGACGTGGAACCACGTGGCGCGGAGCGTGTAGCGCTCGCCGCGCCACGAGCGGCGCACTCCCACCTCGTAGTTGGTCGTCGTGTCCGGCCGGATGAGCGCCTGGTCCTCGTAGATGCAGCCCGACTGCGGCGGGTCGTTGCCGGGGTCGGCATCCTCGAGCAGCGCGATCTCCTCGGCGCTGCAGACCCGGAAGTTGTTGCCGCCGCCGATGCGGTAGCCCTCGGACCGGGTGAAGTAGGCGTTGGTCCGCTCGTCGAAGCGGTAGCTGACGCTCCCCTTGAGCAGGTAGCCCCGGTCGTCGGAGTCGAAGGCGGTGAACGGCGAGTTGTACATCGGCGTGTACGGGAACTCGGTGAGGCTGCCGGTCCCGACGCGGTAGCCGAACCAGCGGCCGCCGCCGGTGACGCGCCAGCGGTCGCCGAGCTCGCGCGTCAGCTCCCCGAACAGGGCGCGCTCCGTGACGTCCTGCAGACCGGAGCTGTAGTACTCGACCGGCTCGTCCACGGCCCGGCCGCCGAGGACGGGCGTGATGCCCGAGAACTCCGTCAACCCGGGCGCGTACTCGAAGCTCGTGCCGCGGCTGTCGTAGTTGTTGAAGAACGCGCCGCCGACCCAGCGCCACGGGCCGTCGCCGGTCGAGACCAGCCGCGCCTCCCAGTTGAAGCGCTCCTCGCGCCCGTCCTCCCGGGTGTAGGCGGAGAACGTGCGGAAGCGCGACGTCAGCTCGGCCGCGGTCAGGCCGGGCTCGAGCGCTTGCGCCCGCCGCAGCCCCGGGTAGGTGCGGGGCAGCAGCCCCCCGATGCCGAACGCCTGGATGAGCAGATCGGTCTGGTCGCGCTGGCCCTCGGCCGTGAAACGGGAGAAGCCGGTCGCCGAGGTCAGCTCGGCGAAGCCCAGGCCCCAGGTGACCTCCACGCTCAGCAGCTCGTTCTTGCGGTCGTTCGGCTCCAGGTAGCGGTGCGCGGAGACGTAGCGGCCGGTGTCGAACGACCGGACGTGGTTGACCTGGCGCGACCCGACCCTCTGGTCCTGCAGGTGATAGGCGACCAGGGCCGCGAGATCGGGCGTCGGCTCCCAGAGCAGGGAGAGCCGCGCGGAGAGCGTCTGCTCCGTGTTGGCGTCGGCCCTGCGGTGGAGATTCGCGGCAACCGCCTCCGGATCGTTCAGGTCCGGCTCGGGCTCGGAGACGCCCGGCGTGCGCACGAGGTGGTCGTAGTCGATGAAGCCGGGGTTCTCGTAGCGGTCGACGGAGCCGCGCAGGGCCAGCCGGCGGGCGACGAGCGGCAGGTTGAAGGTGACGCCGGCGTCGCCGCCGGGCGCGCCGCCGTGCGAGAGGCCGAAGAGGTCGCCGCGGACCTCCAGCGTGCGGCGCTCCGTGTCCGGGCGCCGCGGCAGGTAGCGCACCGCTCCCGCCAGGGTGCCGGCGCCGTAGAGCGTGCCCTGCGGTCCGAGCAGCACCTCCACCCGCTCGATGTCGTGCAGCCGGAGGTCGATCGCGAGCGGGATGTCGCCGAGGTAGGTCGCGACGCCGTTGTTGTAGTTGTTGCCGGCGGCCTCCGACCCGTTCAGGGCGTCGGTGTGCAGCCCGCGCACGATGACCACGTTGCTGCCCCGCGCCCCCTGGTCGACGACGGTCAGGCCCGGCGTCCAGCGGGCCAACTCGGTCAGGTTGTCGATGGCGCGGCTCTCGATGTCGGCCCCGGTCACGGCGGAGACGCTCATCGGCACTTCTCCGAGCGGCTCCTCGATTCGCGTCGCGGTCACCACGGCGGCGTCGGCGAACGAGGCCAGCCGCAGCGTGACCGGCGGCAGCGCGACCGGCTCGGCGCCGACCGCGACGCCGTCCGCCGTCGCCTCCCCGAAGCCGCTCAGGAGCACCGTCACCGCGTACTCGCCGGGCGCGAGAGCGTCGAAGGCGAACCGGCCCCCCGCATCCGTCTGCCCTTCGCGGAGCCCGCCCGGGCCGCCCCTGAGCACGACCGTGGCGCCGGGCAGCACCGCACCGGTGGCGTCGACGACGACGCCCGAGAGGCTCCCCGACTGGGCCGACGCGGGCGGCGCGAACGCGACGCCCAGGACGAGGAGGACGGCCGCCGCCGCGCCCCGCGCTCGCGCCGCCAACCCGTCGCAGGCTCCGGGTCGGCCCCAGCCCCCACCGTCCCAGG
>JAPOWL010000597.1 GCA_026707615.1 Acidobacteriota bacterium
GGGTGCGCCGCGCCCTGCCGAGGAGAACGACGGTCTCCAGCAACCCGGCGCCGAGCGGGCCGGACCAGTTGACTCGGACGCGGGCCACGCCGATCGCGACCGGCGTCCCGACGGGGACGACCGCCCCCGCCGCGGGCTCCTGCGCCAACACCGCTCCGCCGGCCGCGAGCGAGAAGCGCGGCTCGACCGGGCCGGCCGCGAGCCCGGCGCCGGCCAGCGCCGCGTCCACGTCGTCGATCGCCAGCCCGACGATCTCGGGCACGCGGATCAGGGCCGGCTCGGCCACCACCAGGTCGACCGCCGAGCCGACGGCGAACCGGGCCGCGGCCGGCGGATCCTGGGCCAGCACCGTCCCGTCCGCCTCCTCGCGCGACGGTTGCCGCGTCTCGGAGCCGACCGCCAGGCGCAGCGCGCCCAGCACCTGCCGGGCGCCGTCGACGGGTAGTCCCACCAGGTTGGGGATCTCGACCGTCTCGACCGCCGCAATCACGAGGTCGACCGCGGAGCCGACTTCCACCGCCTGCCCCGCCGCGGGCCACTGCTCCAGCACGAGGCCGGCTTCCGCCGCCGACTCCCGATACTCGAGCGCGCCGCCCGCAAGATCGGACCCGGCGAGCGCCTCGAGGGCATCGGCCTCGGTCAGCCCGGCCAGGTCCGGCAGGATCACCGCCGGGGGCACGGCCAGCACGAACGCCACCGCCGTCCCGAGGACGACGCGCGTCCCCGCCGCCGGCTCCTGCGCCAGCACCGTTCCCGGCGTCCGGTCCGACGTCTGGCGCTCGACGATGCCGGCGTCGAGCTCCCGGCTCGCCAGCAGCGTCTCGACCGCCGTCTCGTCGAGCCCCAGGAGGTCCGGGACCCGAACCGTCACCGGCGTCGCCACCACGAGGTCGACCGACGAGCCGACGGCGGCCCGCGCGCCGGCGCCCGGCTCCTGGCCGATCACCGTCCCCTCCGGCTCCCGCGACTCCTCCGTCGTGGTCTCCCCGCGCCGGAGCTCCGCCCGGTCAAGGCGGCCGTTCGCGGAGCGCTCGCTGCGGCCCAGGAGATTCGGCACCTGCACGGTGACCGGCACCGCGACGACGAAGTCGACCGCGGTGTCGGCGGCGACTCGCGTGTGGGCGGCGGGCGACTGGGCGAGCACGGTGCCCGTCCGCTGCCGGGATTCCTGCCGGCGGACGCGGCCCGGGCGCAGGTCGGCCGAGGCCAGCAGGCGTTGGGCATCGTCGGAGCCGTGACCCATCAGGTCCGGCACCTGCGCCGTGCGCGGCGCCGCGACGACGAGGTCCACCGCCGTCCCGATCCGCGTCCGCACGTCCGCGGCGGGTGTCTGCGCGACGACCGTTCCCTCGGGCTGGCGCGACTCCTCCCGGCGCACGTCGCCCACCGCCAGGTCGGCCGCGGCGAGGCGGCGCATGGCGGCCCGCTCGGCATGTCCGACCAGGTTCGGGGTGGCCACCTGCAGCGGCTCGGCGATGTCGAGATCGATGGCGGTGCCCGGCTCCACCCGCGAGCCGGCCCGGGGCGTCTGCGTCAGCACGCGGCCCGCGGCCACCCGCGACTCCACGCGCCCCGCCGTGCCCACGCGCAGGCCGCGCGACTCGAGGACGCGGCGCGCCTCGGCCTCGTCGCGCCCGATGAGGTTGGGCACGACGATCGAGGCGAAGCGGATGTCGTCGACGCTCACCCGGCCGCCGGCGGCGGTCGATGCGTCGACGATGCGGATGCGGCCCCGGCGCCCCGCGAACCGGGTCACGTCCCACGTGACCCGCTGCATGGTGTCGGATCCGGTGCCGGTCGCGTGCAGGACGCGCGTCTCGCGCCCGGCTTCGTCGATGACGACCAGCTCGAGCCGCGTGGCGAACGAGCCCCCGCCCGCGATGAGGAAGCTGAGCGGCCCGCGCGGAAGCACGAACGGCTGCGACTCGAGCGCGCCCTGCGCGGCGTCGCCGACCGGCCCGCGCTCGAACGGGGCGGCCCCGCTCCGCAGGCGCCGGAAGCTGCTGACCCAGTACTCGCCCTGCTGCCCGACCGTGGGGCCGACGCGGTCCGCCCGCGTGGGCTCGGCGATGAACGCCGCGCCGGAGACCCGCCACCCGCGCAGGTCGCCGGTCTCGAAGTCCCAGGTCACCTCGGGGCCCGCGGCGGGCGCCGGGCCGGGCTGCGCCGCAGCCACGCCCGGGGCACCGGCGACGGCGGCGACAATCGCACCCGCGGTCGCGACGGCGCCGGCCAGCGCGAGCGTTCCTCGGGCCGCACGCCGGGCGGGACCCGACCCGGGCCTTGCCGACGAGGCGACGGCGAGCGCGCACTGCCGCATCCCGACAGTTCTATCACGTCCGCGCCGATGCCGGGCCGGCGGTGCCCGGGGACGCTTGGCCTTGCTGGGCGACCCCGACCCGATCAACGCTTGACAAGGAGGGCGATCCATGCCTGGATTGCTCCCGCTTGCAGGGGAGGAATCAGGATTGACGATTCAGTGTTCGCTGGTCTTCGGGACGCGAGCTGAGGGGGATCAGTGGATTGGGTGGTGCCCGAGCCTCCGGATCTCCTCGGTGGGCAATACGCGAGCCGAGGCATACGCGGCCGTGAACGAGGCCGCCACGCTGTGGATCAACTCCTGCGTCGCCCGGGGCACTCTCGAGGATGCCCTCAGGGAACTCGAGTTCGTGCGCTGCGCGAGCCCGATGACGCACGATGTCTTCAGCGTTGAGGGCGAAACCTACTGGCGGTTCCCCGACTACCTGCCTTCCGAGGACCTTGCCCGGCTGGTCCGGCGTCTTCCTGACGCAGCGCCCGCCCCGGCCTGCGGCGACCTGGCGCCCTTCGACTATCAGCCGCACGAACCACAAGCGCTCCACACATGAACTCTCGCGGCCTGGCCCGACGATGCGAGTCGGCCGGTTGGAGGCGCGACCGTCAGCACGGATCGCACGTGGCGTATGTCAAGGATGGCGCCGCGAGGCCGATCATCATTCCGGTCGGCAAGAAGGACCTGCCGAAGCACGTCGTCAGCATCGTCTTGAAAGCAGATCGCGGACGCCGAGACGGACGCCAAGCGTCGACGGGGATGAGGATGAGGTTCCCCCCGACCCGCCGAGGGGCGGGTGGGTTCCGGTCTACGGCGATCACAACGCGGGACGGGAACGACGGAAGGGGGTGGCTCCTCAGGCTGGACTCGAACCAGCAACCCTCCGGTTAACAGCCGGATGCTCTGCCAATTGAGCTACTGAGGATCATCCGGGGAGCCGAACGCGACGTCCGCGCGCAAGGGCTCGGCGCGTGGCGAGCCGCACCGAACATCCTATCACTTCTCGGGAGCCGGCGAGCGGGCGCCCTCGTCGCTCGAGCGGGCCGTGGCGAGGAACTGGACGGCGACGGCCAGCGCGGCGAGTGCGGCCCAGCCGAGCGCGAAGCCGAACTGCCCGTCGAGGGGCGCGATGGGGAAGAGGCCGGCGACGTCGCCCGTCGCCGCCGCGATCGCAGCGCCGTGGCCCGCGAGCGCGAGCCCGCCGACCAGCGCCGTCCAGGCGCCCACGAACGACGTCCCGACGATGATCACCTCGCGCCGGACGAGCAGGGTCGCCAGGGCGCCGGCCGCGCCCGTCACCAGCAGCAGCCAGATGGGAGGGTCGCCGTCGACGAGGAGGCCGACCAGGAAGACGGCCAGACCGGCCCCGACGAGCCCGACCGTCGACAGGTAGAGCACCACCGCGACGAGCGCGCCCGCGGCGCCGCTGGCGATCACGAGCAGCACGCCGAGG
>JAPOWL010000401.1 GCA_026707615.1 Acidobacteriota bacterium
GGCTGTAGCCCCACCCATCGTGCGTCCGGCGCCACATCGGCCAGTCCTCCGGCGCCGGCTCCCGGAGCATGGCGTCGGTGACCGGGACGACGTCCGCGGGCGATTGCGCCTCGACGGCGGGCGGCGCCAGGGCGACGGCCGCGAAGAGCGCGGCGAGCAGAACGGGGAAGGCGGCGGACGGGAATCGATGCATGACGGCGCTCCTGTGGCTGGTGTCGAGGGTGCGGCCGGGTCCGATGCGGCACCGCACCGCGTGGAACGCAGCCAACGGGCGATTCTACTCGCGGGACGACCGCGGATGTCCGTCGATCGGCTGCGCACCTCGGACGGCTATGATGGGAGCGTGGTCCGGATCGGAACCGGAAGGGACGCATCATGGCGGAATGCCGGAGATTCGCCTGGCGGTCGACGACGTCTTCGCAGGTGTCCGCGGGAGGGAGGCTCACGGGAGTCCGCCGCCCGAGCGGTGACGGGGGAGAGTCACAGTGCAGGAACGAACTCGAGCCACGGGCGCGGCGCCGGTCGCCGCGGTGCTGACGGTGCTTCTGTCGGCCGTGGCCGGCGCGACCTCGGCCGGGGCGCAGCCGGCGCAGATCACGCCCGTCACCGACGCGGTGCTCCAGGAGCCGCCCCCGGAAGACTGGCTCATGTGGCGGCGGACGCTCGACTCCTGGGGCTACAGCCCCCTCGACCAGATCGACCGCGGCAACGTGGCCGGGATCCGCATGGTCTGGACGCGCGCCCTGGGCGAGGGGCTGCAGCAGGGAACGCCGCTCGTCCACGACGGCGTCCTGTACATGCCGAACCCGCGCGACGTCATCCAGGCGATCGACGCCGTGACCGGCGATCTCCTCTGGGAGTACCGCCGCGACCGTCCGGACGACCTGGCCGACTACATGATCGGCAGCCTGATCGACACCAACCGCAACCTCGCCATCTGGGACAACCTGATCATCGACACCAGCGGGGACGACTACGTCTTCGCCCTCGACGCCGCCACCGGCGAGCTCGTCTGGGAGACCGAGATCCTCGACTACCGGATCCACCCCGCCAACCAGACCTCCGGACCGATCATCGCCAACGGGAAGGTGATCTCCGGCCGGAGCTGCGACCCGCGGGGCGGGCCGCACGCCTGCGTCATCGTCGCCCACGACGCGGCGACGGGCGCGGAGCTCTGGCGCCGGCGACTGATTCCGGGTCCCGGCGAGCCCGGCAACGAGACGTGGGGCAACGTGCCGTTCGAGGAGCGGGGCCACGTCGGCGCGTGGATGGTGCCGGCCTTCGACGCGACACTGAACCTGGTCTACATCGGGACGTCGGTCACCTCGCCGGCCCCCAAGTTCTTCCTCGGCGGCATCGAGAACACGCACCTCTACCACAACTCCACGCTGGCCCTCGACGCCGATACCGGCGAGATCGTCTGGCACTACCAGCACCTGAACGACCACTGGGACCTCGACCACCCGTTCGAGCGGCTGCTCATCGACACCGCGGTGCGGCCGGATCCGTCGCTCGTAACCTGGATCAACCCGCGGCTCCGGCCCGGCGAGGAGCGGCGCGTGGTGACCGGCATCCCGGGCAAGACGGGAATCGTCTACACGCTCGACCGCGCGACGGGCGAGTTCCTCTGGGCGACGCCGACGGTGGCCCAGAACGTCGTGTCGCACATCGACGGCGCGACCGGCGCCGTTACCGAGAACGCGGAGCTCGTCTTCACCCGCGAGGGCCAGGAGAACCTCGTCTGCCCCGCCTACGTGACCGGCGGCAAGGACTGGGAAGCGGGAGCCTACAGCCCGCTCACCGGGCTCATGTACTACCCGCTGCGCAACACGTGCGCCCGCATGATGGCGAGCCGCGCCCGCGGCGGCCGCCTCTATGCCATCGCCAAGCGCGACCAGATCGCGCCCGGCACCGAGCAGGTGGGAACGGTGCAGGCGATCTCGGTCGAGACCGGCGAGATCGCCTGGGTCTACGAGCAGCGGGCCGGCACGACGTCGCTCGTCGCCACCGGCGGCGGCCTCATCTTCGGCGGCGACGGGAACGGCCGCTTCCGCGCCCTCGACCACGAGACGGGCGAGGTGCTCTGGGAGATCAACCTCGGCTCGATGGTCACCGGCTTCCCCATCACCTACGCGGTCGACGGGGTGCAGTACGTCGCCGCCAGCACCGGCTCGTCGCTCAGCTCCCAGGACAACATGCGCCTGACCCCCGAGCTGCGGCCGAGCCGCGGCAACAACCTGTTCGTGTTCGCCCTGCCCGAGTGACCGGTGGGTGTCCACCAAAGTCCAGGGCCATCCCGGTTACTTCCGTATCGCCGCCGAAGAGGAGCTGCGGGAAGGCGCGACGACATCCGCCGGCAATGCCGGATCCGGCGCCAGGATGAACTCGGGAAAGGACTCGATGCGGAGCTCCGTGGCGTCCTGTCCGAGCTTCTCGACGTGCGCCGAGATGCGCGCGCCCATGGCCTTGTCGATGAGCCACCACACGCCG
Organism: Acidobacteriota bacterium; assembly: GCA_026707615.1. Classification (GTDB taxonomy): domain Bacteria; phylum Acidobacteriota; class Vicinamibacteria; order Vicinamibacterales; family UBA8438; genus JAGWAJ01. The sequence goes on from JAPOWL010000401.1 coordinate 2,491, forward strand.
AGGGACGTCGAGAACACGAAGGCGGCGACAGCGGCGATCCCGATTGCCTGCACGCCCGGATGGCCGCCGGCGGCGATGCAGACGGCGAGCGAGCCCCAGACGCCGCCGCCGAGGTGCGCCGGGATCGCCCCGACCTCGTCGTCGATCCGAAGCCGCTCCAGGAGCCGCATGCCGAAGGTGCAGACGGCGCCGCCGACCGCCCCGATCAGACACGCCCACAGGTGATTGACGAGCTCGGGGCCGGCGGCGATCGACACCAGACCGGCGATGGCGCCGTTCAGCCCGGCGCGCAGGTCGGTCCGGCCGAGCGCATACCGCGAAAGGGCGAGGGCGGCCAGCACCCCCGCGGCCGAGGCGAGGTTGGTGTTGACCACGACCAGGGTGACGGCAACGGCGTCGGCGGCACCGGCCAGGGACAGCCGCGAGCCGGCGTTGAAGCCTAGGAAACCCAGCCAGATGATGAAGACCCCGAGCGTGACCGCCGGGACGTTCGACGGCGGCGTGGCGAGGACGCTGCCGTCCGCCCCGAACTTGCCCCGGCGCGCGCCGATGAGGAGCACGCCCGCGAGAGCCGCCCAGCCGCCGGTCGAGTGCACGACGGTAGCCCCCGCATAGTCCCGGAAGCCCCACGCGCCCAGCCATCCTCCGCCCCAGGTCCAGGCGCCGACCAACGGGTAGACGAAAGCGGTCAGCACGACGACGAACAGGAAGAACGCCCAGAGCCGCACCCGCTCCGCGAGAGTCCCGGAGACGATGGACGCCGCCGATGCGACGAACACCATCTGGAAGAACCAGTGCGACATGGACGCGTGTCCGGTTCCGACGACGGTTGCCGCGGCCGCGGCATCCCCCTGGACAAGAGCCCATTCGGCCGACGTTGCCTCGACGCCGAGCCGAAGCGAGCCGAACCAGCCGGCCGGCTCGACGCCGACATGCATGATCGAGTAGCCGACGAAGTAGAACGTGAGGCCGGCAATCGCGTAGAGGCCGATGTTCTTGAGGCACACCACGGAGGCGTTCTTGGTCCGCACGGAGCCGGCCTCCAGCATCGTGAAGCCCGCGCACATCCACATCACGAGCGCGCCCCACAGCAGGAACGAGAAGGTGCTCAGGATCAGCCGCGTTTCCTCGGCCACGGCAATCAGGCGCTCCCGGCGCCGGCCTCCGTCATCGAGCCACACTCCCCCCGGAAGCGCGGCGCAGGCCGGGCCGCCGGACGTGCAGGGCTCGGCCGCTTGCCCGCGGAGGGGATCGTA